>CAXIDD010000357.1:0-5853 GCA_964021975.1 uncultured Saprospirales bacterium
AACAAATTACTTCAAGATGCACTTGGTAAGTATTTGGTAGAAGAAAAGTTAGATCAAGAAATATTAAGGGGGGCTATTCAAGAAGTTCAAAAGAACCATTACTTAGATCGATTGTCAACAACGGATACTTCTAAAGATTTTGAGACTTGTGACTTGGTAATTGAAGCTGTTTTCGAAAATAAAATGGTCAAAGAAAAAGTAACTCGAGAGGCCGAGCAATTTATTGATGAATATGCTTTTTTCGCTACCAACACCACCTCTATTCCAATTACGGAATTAGGGCGCTCTTCTTCTCGTCCTGAAAACTATATTGGCTTGCACTTTTTTCACCCTGCTGATACGGTGCCCGTCGTCGAAATCGTCCGTGGGGCTCAAACTTCTGATGAAACTACTGCCCGTGCATTTGATTTTGTAAGATACATAGGGAAAACGCCCATTATCGTGAAAGATGATTGGGGTTTTTATGCGGCTAGGGTACGCAATACCTATATTCTGGAAGGTATTACTTTATTGCAAGAAGGTTATGCCCCCGCATTAATCGAAAATTTAGGCCGACAAGTGGGTATGCCAAAAGGTGCTTTAGAGTGGGCTGATGAGCTGGGACTAGACATGGTATTAAAATACGAACAACAAGCTGCAGCTCATTACGGTCCTAAATATATACAACACCCCGCAGTTAGTGTCCTACAAATTATGATTGATGAATTGGGAAGATATGGGGCTAGAAAAAAAGCTGGCTTTTATGAATATGATGGGGATACCAAATCGCTTTGGATAGGCTTAGCTAAGCAATTTCCCAAACAAATTACAAAAGCCACAAATGAAACCCTACAGGATCGGTTCCTCTTTGCTCAGGTAATCGAAGCGATTTGGTGCATGCAAGAAAAAGTAATCTTTTCAAAAGCAGCTGCTAATCTAGGTTCTATTTATGGTTGGGGATTCCCAGCTTACAAGGGCGGGGTACTGCAATACATCACGGATTATGGCCCAAAATTATTTATTCAAAGATCTCAGCAATTTCAAAAGGACTTTGGTCAACGCTTTCAAGTCCCTAAGCTATTTCATAAGCTAGTATAATAAGCCGATTTTTATACTTTTTTCTTCTTCAATCCTAAACCGTTTGTTTAATTTATTGGATCTTCTGTGTGATACAAATAAAGGTATTACTGCCTGATTTCATACTTTATGTAAGTTGAGGGCATTTATTCCGATATTTAATTGTGCATTAGTAAACAATATTTTGAAACATTTTGACTACATCTTTACGGGTGGAGGCTGTGCTGGTTTATGTACAGCTCTTCAAATGAGTAGGCTTGGCCTGGGCCAGAAACGCCTACTCATAATTGATCAGGATGAAAAAAAATCTAATGATCGTACTTGGTGTTATTGGTCAAAAGGAGATCATCCCTACCCAGAGTTAGTCCATCGTTCCTGGACACAACTCCAATTTACAGATTATTCAGGTACGCGCTCTAGTGCCATGCGAGCTTACCAATACCATTTGGTAAGAGGAGAAGATTTTTACAGAATGGCGGTATCTGAATTAGCAAAAGACCCTAATGTTAGCTTTTTAAAGCAAAGAGTAGATAATATATCTACTGAAAAACTGCGTGCTAAAGTCTGGGCTGGCAATCAAATTTTTACAGCTGATTATGTACTCAATAGTATTGTCAGTAAGCCTAATAAAGCCCAAGCAGACGGAGATTACTTTTTATATCAGCATTTTATGGGCTGGTGGATTGAAAGCGAGTCAGCTGATTTTATCGTTGACACCGCCACATTAATGGATTTCAGAACACCCCAGTTAGGTGACGCCCGATTTTTCTATGTGCTTCCAGTTACCCAAAATCGTGCATTGGTAGAATTTACGATTTTTTCCCGGCAATTATTAGAAGAT
Source organism: uncultured Saprospirales bacterium (assembly GCA_964021975.1). GTDB lineage: Bacteria > Bacteroidota > Bacteroidia > Chitinophagales > Saprospiraceae > DATFKA01. The sequence goes on from CAXIDD010000357.1 coordinate 1,898, forward strand.
AAAGCTTATCGAAAAGCTTTAGAAGATTACTTACAGACTCATTTAGGGATAGAAGATTTCTCGATACTAGAAGAGGAGTTTGGTGTAATACCCATGACGAATACACCTTTATCTGTAAACTATGGACCTCGAGTAATCCAAATAGGTACAGCCGGAGGAGCTGTAAAACCAACAACGGGTTACGCTTTTTTGAAAATCCATCGACAAGCGCAAAGCATAGCTAATCAATTGATTAAAGGGGATAAAAGCTTAATGCCCAAACAGATTCAGCGCTTTCAGTTTTACGATAACCTATTGTTGCACATCCTGGAAAAGGAAGGAAAAGTAGCAAGCAATATATTTTCAGCGCTGTTTAGAAACAATAATATGGCTCGTGTTTTGACCTTCTTGGAAGAGCGGTCTCATCTTGGACAAGAACTGGCTATTTTTAGCAGCCTTCCTTTTGCCCCTTTTTTAAGAGCTTGTTATCAACGTTGGTTGATGCAATGGAATAAGAAATCAAAGGCTAAACAAAAAATAGCCTTGGAATAAATAATTGGATAAGTAATTTTTAACACTTGGACCGATACATTTCATGCAAAATGGTAAGTCCTATATTCTATACATACATTTTATAAATTTAAGATTATGAATGCATTAGTAAACTTTGAGCCATTATTATTGGCAAATTTACAATCAGGTGATTACGTTGGTTTCACCTTCTTTATCGGATCGATGGCTATGTTAGCCGCGACTGTTTTCTTCTTCTTTCAGTATAGCCAAGTAGAGCCTAAATGGAAGGATTCTCTATTGGTTTCTGGATTGATTACTTTCATTGCTGCAGTACACTACTACTACATGAGAGATTTTTGGGCAACTACAGGGTCTTCTCCAACGGAGTTCCGCTATATTGACTGGATCTTGACGGTTCCTCTAATGTGTGTAGAGTTTTACTTGATTACAAAAAAAGCAGGTGGAACAATTGGTCTACTTTGGAAACTAATCTTCGCTTCTGTTGTCATGCTAGTAACAGGTTACATTGGTGAGGCTGTTTATGGTGATGTAAGTGCAAGTTGGATTTGGGGATTCATCTCTGGTTTAGCTTACTTCTACATCTTGTACCTAGTAATGTTTGGAGAGGTAAAAGCATTAGCAGAGAAAGCTGGACCAAAAGTAGCAAAAGCTGTAAAAATCTTAGCTTGGTTCGTATTAGTAGGTTGGGCAATCTATCCAATTGGTTACATCGCAGGTACCGAAGGTGGTTTATTTGGTATGAAAGTACTAGAGGGACTATCTATGGATATTGTTTACAACATCGGTGATGCGATTAACAAAATCGGTTTCGGTTTGGTAATCTATGCCTTAGCTGTTTCTAACGATTAAAATAAAAATCCGCTGCCCCATAATATAGGACCAGCGGACACAATGTGCATTAGTAAACTAAGTTGCAAAAGTAGACTTTTCTAACTTATTTTGCTAGTAAACAAAAGTTTTTTAACGACTCTTTAAGGTACAGCCTGAACTTTGTTTAAGCTGTACCTTATTTTTTTTCCTTTATTTACTGGGCTTTTTAGTTCTTGTATTTGCCAAAGCAATCTTCTTGTGAATTTTGTTTAAGTTAAACCACTGCCAGCTATTGTAGCTGTTTTGGAAAAGGATATAAAAAATAGGCCCCAAGGCAACCATCGGATTGATAAAGGTCAAAGCGACCCAAAGCGCAAACATGGTATTCTTTCTACCGAGCGCAAGACCGCTCTCAAGTGGATAATTCCGGCGGCCAATTAAGCGTTCTCCGAGCTTAAATAAGATCAATCCTACCAAGGCAACGGCTAAGCAAGTCAGGACTAATACTGAGTTGGATACATTCGATTCAAATCTTATGAAGTGAGTCGCTTTGCCAGCGGCTATATAAATATTAATTATGAATAGATAAAAAGGTACTTCCTTCAAGCGATTTAAAATTGGCAACCAACTGGGAAAGAAATTTCTAATAGCTTGACTCAAGACCAATGGCACAAACACCAAAATGGCAGTGGGAATTAGCACTTCTAAAGTATTAATCGGCTGATCTACCGAGACCATGAAGGGTAGAACGAGTGGTAAAAAGAGCGCAACTACGGGCGTACTTAAAATGACAGCAGCAGTTACAAATTCAATCTTTGTTTTTAGAAAAGCGGCCATGACAGGAGCACCTGCGGCGGTTGGAGCAATCCCAATGGTAAAGCAGGCAAGTGCTATATCTTGATTAAAAGGCCTGACCAGGTAAAAGATAGCTATTGGCAAACTCAATTGTATGGCCAATACACCTAGATGGTTCCGATGGAGTATCTTCCAATTGAAGTCAATATTTAAAAAGGCTAAAAAAAGCATGACCATCACAGTATAACGTACCAGGAAGGTAAGTTGATAACCCTGGTAAAATAGAATGCCTAAAAGCATGGCTCCAAAAATAAAAATAACCTGCCTCAATTTTTTTGGCTAAGATGCGAAAAAAGGTACAAAGTAAATTTATTTGCACAAAGAGTTTAAAAAATCCTTTAGAGCCTAATATTGGAGCTTTATGGATGGATGTTGCCACTATTTTTAATACATATTTTACTAGGGCTAAAAAAAAATAGCTTTTTCTTAGAATTTAATGTACTTTTGCCATCAGTACACAACTACAAAACTTTTTTTTAGATTTTTTTCTTAGTCTCCTGCTTGTAAATTGCTCATCTTCAATATTTTAAGCTTTAGGTTTGATAATTTCTAATAATACAGTCTTTGCGATGTGTAATTTTGCCATATAGGCATAATCATTTAACTTTTTATTATGAATATTTTTGTAGCTAAGCTTGATTACGGTACCTCTGAGGATACACTAAGATCAGCTTTCGAAGGTTTCGGAGAAGTTTCCTCCGTTAAAATTATTATGGATCGCGAAATGGGTCGTTCCAAAGGATTTGGCTTTGTTGAAATGCCAAGTGATGATGATGGATTCGCAGCAATTGCGGATTTGAATGGTTCCGAACTAGATGGTCGGACTATCGTTGTGAAGAAAGCAGAACCAAGAGAGAATAATCGCGGTGGCGGTGGCGGTGGATACCGTGGCGGCGGCGGCGGCGGCGGTGGATACCGTGGCGGCGGCGGTGGTTATGGTGGTGGACGTTACTAGTAACTGAAGTCATATACCGAAAAAAAGAGGCTATCCTTTCTGAGGATAGCCTCTTTTTTGTTGATAATCAAGAGGCTAGGAATGTTTTCACTCCCTTCGCTGTTTTTAAAAGAAATAGCTTTGTTCTGGAAATTAGTGTATATTTACAGCTTCTAATAAACCCGAATTTTTTTTTGGTGTCTTTCTTACTTTTCTGCTTCTAAATTGTTCATTTCCAATCTATTAAGCTTAAGTTCGATTTTCTCTCTAAAATAAGGTTAGGGTGTATAATTTTGCCAGTAGGCATCATCATTTAATTTTTTATTATGAATATTTTTGTAGCTAAGCTTTCTTTTGATACACATGAAGATGGATTAAAAGAAGCTTTTGAAGCGTATGGGGCAGTAGATTCCGCCAAAGTTATTATGGACAAATTTACTGGTCGCTCACGTGGATTTGGATTTGTTGAAATGTCCAATGATGAAGAGGCATTGAATGCAATCGAAAATTTAGATAACTCTGATCTAGATGGTCGGACTATCGTTGTGAAAAAGGCAAGACCTTCAGAAAGAAGTAACGATAACCGTTACTAAGAAGCTAAATTCAAATAACTTCTGCAATTGAACTGATATAACTTGACTGATAAAGGGGCTACTCCAAACTGGAGCAGCCCCTTTTCATTTGGTAGGTTAAATAGGAATAAGTATCTTGATTTTACAGCCTTTTAAATCTCGGATACCTATGAAAAAATTGATACTCTTTTTCCTTTTGCTGAGCTTTTGCTTCACTTTACCGGCACAGCTGGTAGAACAAACCCTTTCCCAAGTTCCTTTTCGTAATCTAG
>CAXIDD010000358.1:0-5837 GCA_964021975.1 uncultured Saprospirales bacterium
ACAATTTTAACTTGTGATAAATGAAATTTTAAAAATATTGTTTATATATATATACTGTTTTTAATGGTTCTACCCGGCCAAATATGGTAATGTATTCTTTAAAAACATCGGTATGGATCGTATCGGTTAGTAAGCGTTCTGAGGCCACATTTAACCTTGACACGCCAGATTTGGCATAGATATTACTCAACAATACGATTACCAAAGTACCTAATCCGATGTAAGTCCCAATTTTCCAGATCGGCCATTTTTTCTTCTCAATTTTCCTATCCATTCCCATATTGTATAAATATTAATCGCTTTTTGATCAATATTAAGCAAGTGCCGTGCCACTTTCATAAAAAACTGATTACCAGACCTCTACACCAATACGTCTATTTTAGTGGAACAAAAAGTGTATAAAAATGAACAGTTGATTGTATAAAATTGAACACAATGTGCTACTTTGGTAATCAGGAATCCAATAATGAATTATTGATTTGATGGGCGGTCCATTGATCTTTTTAAGTAGATTCTAAGCTCACTTATCAATAAATAAAATAACTGGCAACTAAATCAACAAAGTGATGTCTTTGTCAATAGTCTAAATAAAGATCACAACAGAAAATGAATCAAAAAAAAGGACGATTGCTCATAATAGATGATGAAGTTGACATTCTCCTAAGTCTTCAATTATACTTGTCGCAGCATTTCACAAGTATAGATACGGAAAACAATCCTAGTCATATACCGCGTCGCTTACGGAACGCTGAATATGATCTTATCTTATTGGACATGAATTTCACCAAGGGAGAAACCAGTGGTCAAGAAGGTATTCATTGGCTTAAGAAAATTTTAGAGCTCAAACCTAATACCCTGGTGATCATGATTACTGCCTTTGCGGATGTCAAAACAGCGGTGGAAGCCGTCAAGCAAGGAGCCATTGATTTTATTGAAAAGCCCTGGAGAAATGAAAAACTACTCAGCACCATTTCATCTGTCCTCCGCTTGAGTGAAAGCAACAAAAACTTAGCAGCTCTAGAGGATCGACAACGCAGTTTAAATACAGCGATTCATGAAAATGCAGGCGAATTGATCGGCCAATCCATTGAAATGCGTCGAGTCATGGATTTAATTAATAAGGTAGCTAAAACAGATGCCAATGTTTTAATCTTGGGAGAAAACGGCACAGGAAAAGAACTAGTAGCCAGAGCCATTCATCAACAATCCAAACGACAAGCAGAAGTATTTGTAAAGGTAGATTTAGGGGCACTATCCCAAAGTCTTTTTGAGAGTGAGTTATTCGGTCATAAAAAAGGTGCTTTTACAGATGCCCGCGCCGATCGGATGGGACGCTTTGAATTGGCAGCGGACGGCACCCTTTTTTTAGATGAGATTGGGAATCTAGATTTGCCTTTTCAGGCCAAATTATTATCCGCTTTACAAAATAGAGCCGTTACTCGTCTGGGTTCTAATCAAGAGGTCTCCGTAGATATTCGGCTGATTTGTGCGACTAATATTCCCATCCTAGAGATGGTCCAGCAAAATAAATTTCGGCAGGATTTATTGTATCGGATCAATACCGTTGAAATCACCTTACCGCCATTACGAGAAAGAACGGGAGATATTCCCCTACTCGTTCAGCATTTTTTAAAAATTTATAAAAAGAAATACCACAAATACGACCTGAAAATTGAGTCCTCTGCTATGCAAGCCCTAGAGCAATTTCAATGGCCTGGCAATATTCGAGAGCTTCGACATTCTGTAGAGAGAGCCGTAATCCTATGTGATGGCTTGAGTCTAAAAACAGAAGATTTCCTATTGAGTAATGCCCATCAAGGACAAGGACAATTAACTGAATTAGAAAACTACAACCTCGAAACTATTGAGCGTTGGGCTATACGGAAAGTGCTCACCAAGCACGCAGGAAATATTTCAAAAGCAGCCGATGAACTAGGTCTGACCAGAGCAACCCTGTATCGAAGGATGGAAAAGTATGGATTGTAGATAAATATAAATTCATTATGCTAAAGAATTTTAAAGTAAATATTGCAGTCCGGGTAATCTTGCTCGTTTTATTGGCAGGCGCTTTGGTAGCTAGTGTGAATGCTCGACTGGATATTTTAGCCATTGTTTTATTAGCTAGCCTATCTTTTTTAGTGGCTTCTTTTATCCGCTATGTCAATCAAACTAACCGAGATTTAGCAAACTTTTTTGCAGCTGTTCAATACGATGATTTCACCGCCAATACCAATTCAAGTCTAAAGGGTGCTTCTTTTGAGGATTTATATGCAAGTTTTAATTTAGTCAACCGAAAGTTTCGAGATATTCGGGCAGAAAAGGAGGCCAACCATCAATTTTTGCAAACCATTGTCAAAAACATTGATGTAGGATTATTATGTGTAGATCAGGAAGGCGAAGTGATTTTAATGAATGATGCCTTACAAGTGTTGTTGCACAAATCTTATTTAATCCATTTAAATGGTTTACAAAAAATCGATCAAAAGTTGTGGGAGACCGTGAGTGGTTTACAAAATGGAGATCGTGCCTTATTAAAAATTAGTCTGCAAAATGATCTGTTACAATTATCTATCCATGCGGTTGAGATGCGAATGCAATCTTCTAATTATCGGTTGATTACCTTCCAAAACATTCAAAATGAACTAGAGGCTCAAGAGTTGCAATCTTGGCAAAAACTCATCCGTATCTTGACGCATGAAATCATGAACTCCGTAACGCCGATCAGTTCCTTAAGTTCTACCATCAATAGTTGGCTACATGCCCAGGAAAAAGTCAGTCCCGAACAGTTAGAGCAAATCCGGCGTTCGAGCGCGGTGATTGAAAAACGTAGCGAGGGACTCCTCCGCTTTACAGAAACTTATCGGAAGTTGACTCGGATACCACCTCCCATCTTCCAATCAGTAGACACCAAACAACTGATTGAAACCGTCGTCACTTTAATGCAGGCAACTTTAGATAAAAAACAGATCAAACTAGAACAGATCTACCGCAATCCAGTTTTAAAATTCAATGGTGACCCCAATTTACTAGAGCAGGTTTTAATTAACTTATTAAAAAATGCTATTGATGCCGTTGAGAAAACGCCCGAACCCCAGATAAATATAGTGGCGTTCTTCACCTCCAAAGGTAAAGTGTGCATTAAAGTAATAGATAATGGTTCGGGTGTACCGTCAGATAAAATGGACCAAATTTTCATTCCCTTTTTCACCACAAAAGCGGAAGGTTCAGGGATTGGCCTAAGTCTTTCCCGCCAAATCATGCGCATGCACAAAGGTAGTATCGAACTACAATCAACTGATAATGAAGGAACGGTGGTAACTTTGTTGATTTAGAGATAGCAATTAATGAAAAGACACCACACCATTTGGTGTTTGAATACTAGCTAATAATTGGGGGCGAATGCCTAACTCTATTGGTAGTTCTAGGTCCAATACTTCTAATTGACTTTTAATCAAATCTGGTTCTGGATGACGTGCTTCCAGGTTAATTAATCGACATTGTTGTGGCAAACTTTGAGCAGGGTGATCAGAATTTTCCCAATCAATTAAAAAGGGCAGAATACCGCCATCCGTTCCTTTCAAAGGTTCGGTGAGCATCCAAGAGATTACTTGGCCGTTCATACGGGTGCGGCTACCAGAGGAGAGTACTCCAATTTGAACTTGTTCTTGCTTGGCTGTTTGGATTACCTGATGAATACCATTTACTTGTGCTGCCCAATGAATCAAGGTAGGTTCTGTTATTTGATCAACACCCATCCAGGCACCTGATGCAGGTGGAGTCTGTTTGGGGTCTGGAGCAATTAATTCAAGATAAGACGCATGGCCTAATCCTAAAAGGGCATTCCAAGTACCACGTCCTTGGTGTTGGCCTCCAATCTTTGGTCGTACACCCGTTAATTTTTCTACCTTTTCAATGGCTTCTTCTAAGTTTGGTACAGCTAAGACCAAATGATCTACTTGGGATAATAGTTTTTTCATGGTATGCTTTAATTATTTTCGTGTAAAAATAAATATTAAAAAGCAGCAGTAAACCTTAGCTCACTACTGCTTTTTAATGATCCCTCTATTTTTCACCATGGAGTAACATGGAGTTTCATAGATTTTCTGATTATGGTCTAATCGCCGTCATCAAAGCAGGAATCTTTTTGTCAACGAAGATTTTATTGTACTTCGCGATATCCACCTCAATCAAGGCATTCATATCTTTTCGATAACCTGCCCATTTTCCTTCTAGATCGGTCATCTGATCTTTGACGCCTTTGGTTACTACCGGATCCGAGCCATCTACTGCACCTTTTATATTAAAGAAATCTGCATTAAGCTTACTCGGCCAATTAATAATATCTTGGCCGTTTTTCTGTCTACGCTCAATTAAATTACTTTCCCAAAGATTTATTTTTTCAAGCAAAGCTACTCCGGCTTCATAAAGATCCTGATGTTGCTGATTGTCTTTAAGTAAATTGTTATATGCGGTAATTTGAGTTTTCACCTTATCCATATCATTGATGGCCTGATGGATCTCTTTGATATTTCTTTCAATTCTAATCAGCATTTTTTCTTGGCTTGCCCAAGCAGCAGGATCAAATTTTTTCCTTGGGTCACCTACAATTTTGATATTTACCTCAGAAATACTTTCCCCCATAGTAAGTTTCGCTTTGTAGCTACCTGGAGGAATCGTACGTCCTCGATAATTACCAACAACGTAGGCCCCTTCTACACCTGGAAGTGTTTGGGCTGCAAAATCCCAAGCAAAGCGATTAACACCTGCTTTAGCTGGAATCGTTTTAGGCGCTGGTGGACCACCTGCCCAAGATTTAAAGTCTTCATCTTTTTTACTTGAGAAGGTACGGATGGTCCTTCCATTCTCATCCATAATTGTTAGTTCTAAAGTCATAGAATCGTTGGCAGCAGTACCTAGATAATAATCCAGGATTACACCGTAAGCAGGATTAGATCCAAACTGAGCACCGCGACCTCTACCACCACCAAAACGAACCGTAGGTTTAGGTTCAAACAACTGAACCTCTGGCATCTCTTCTTGGTTGGCTATCATATCTGAAGATTGCTGTAAAGCACTCAAATCATCCAAAATCCAAAAAGCGCGACCTTGGGTAGCTGCTACTAGATCATTGTCTTGGATTTTTAAATCTGTAATAGCTACAACAGGAAGGTTTTGCTGAAAGCGATCCCAATTTTTACCGCCATTTAAAGAGATATAAAATCCTCTTTCAGAACCACCGTATAGTAAACCAGGTTTTTTAGTATCCTCTCTTAATACGCGTAGAAAATCTTCTTGATCTATTCCTTTATTAATAGAAGTCCAAGTCTTTCCATAATCCGTTGTTTTATAAGCCATAGCTCTAAAATCATTCCATTTGTAGCGATTGGCACAAACGTAGGCAGTTCCTTTTTCATGAGGGGATACTTCCATAGAATGGATAGTACTTTCTGGCAAATTTGGAGGGGTAATATTTTCCCAATTCTTACCACCATCTTTAGTTACATGAACCAACCCACAATCACTTCCAGTATAAATAACACCTGCTTCTAAAGATGATTCAATGAGATAATAAATGGTATTGTAATTTTCACCACCTGCACCTTCATTGGTAAAAGGTCCACCACCGGCGCCTTGTTTAGTAGTATCATTTCGAGTCAAGTCTGGGCTAATTTTTTCCCAGGAAACTCCTCCATCTTGCGTTTTAAAGACCACATTTCCAGCATGATAAATAATGCTAGGATCATGAGGAGATGCCACAATGGGTGCATTCCAGTTGAAACGGTATTTTAGATCTTTTGGATCTACAGCAAAGTTTAAGGATGGATGTTGTCTGATAT
>CAXIDD010000359.1:0-5828 GCA_964021975.1 uncultured Saprospirales bacterium
GGATCTTTAAGGACATTGTATTTAACGGCTTTCCAGTTTCCTTTTCGAATGGCTAATCTGCCACCTCTTTCATGAAATTCCCAATAGAGATAATCATGTTTTTCTTGTGCTTCAACTGTTCCTTTAAGGGTAGGAAGGAATGAAATACCATCTATATTTTCCGGGGCTTCCATATTTGTTAATTCTGCTAGGGTAGGGAAGACATCCCAGAAAGCAGAGATATGGTCGGAGCTGGTACCAGCCGTAATATTTTTTGGCCACTTGGCAATCATGGGAACTCGGATTCCACCTTCGTAAAGGTCTCTTTTAAAGCCTTTTAGAGGACCATTACTATTGAAGTATTCTGGATCTGCGCCTCCTTCCTTATGTGGACCATTATCAGAGGTGAAAATAATTAGAGTGTTGTCACTCAAACCAAGTTCTTCGAGTGTTTGCACAATTTCGCCTACTTGGCGGTCCAAAATTTCGATCATGGCTACAAAGGCAGCGTGCGAATTGGCCTGTGATTCATAAGGGCCTTTCCTGTATCGTGGACCATCATCATAGCCTTTATAGTCCAGTTCTGGTTCAAATTTGCCCAGGTATTTATTCATGACAGAGTCTGGAGCAATCAGCTCAGCATGAGGGATGACACTAGGTAAGTATAGAAAGAAAGGATTTTCTTTATTTTTTCTAATAAAACTCAAAGCTTCCTGGTGGATCAGTTCTGGTGCATAAGCACCTTTTTGTTTTCCTGCATTCTCTTTTAATATGATAGAATCCTGGTTGGACCAAAGATGATAAGGATAATAGTGATGACCGATCCGCTGGCAATTATAGCCAAAAAAAGTATCAAAACCTTGGTTGTTGGGATCTCCTTCAGATCCTGGATAACCTAAGCCCCATTTTCCAAACGCACCGGTTGCATAACCTGACTTTTTTAGTGCTTCTGCCAAGGTATAGCTATTATCGGGGATGGGATACTGTCCTTCTGGTCGGACTTCTTGATTGCCTCTGATAAACGTATGTCCTGTGTGTTGCCCCGTCATTAAAGCCGAACGAGAAGGAGCACAAACGGTACTACCGGAGTAATGTTGAGTAAAACGCATTCCAGCGGCTGCCAATTGATCAATATTTGGAGTAGAAAACAAGGTTTGTCCATAGCAACTGAGATCTCCATAACCTAAGTCATCTGCTAGGATATAAATGATATTCGGTGGCCCGATAGCATCTGAATCGTTTGCAGTTTTATCTATGCTGCTATTACAAGCATTTAAGCAAAATAAAAGAAATAAACTAAGGATTAAACGGGCTAAGAAATGCTGCATGATTGTTATTTTAAGGATCTTAGCTAAGATTTTTTCTTAAAAAAAAGTAAAGATAAAACCATTCAGCAGGAGCGCTGCTGTTTGTGTGAAGTATTAGTGTGATTACAACCTAATTCTAAAGCCCTTTTTTTAAAGGAGTTGAAATGCAATCCAAGTGTAGCCGCTGCTGCTGCCATACTTTTCGAATTTTTAGAGACAGTAATAAAATGCTCTTCCGATATTCGCTTTTTAATGAACCAAGAGTTAGTCATTACTAAATATAGAAAACATTTTGTTTGACACATAATAATGGAAATAAAAAAAGGCACTAACCTTAATGGTTAGCACCTTCTGTACCCGGAGCGGGAATCGAACCCGCACGGCCGCGATGGCCACAGGATTTTCTTACCATCTACAGTTTTTACTGCTATTGACATTAATTGTCAATATTTGTGGTCTGGACTTTCTCTTTACCTTATTCAAAACTGAACTTAGGCACCTTCCGTCAAGTCTCTACACCTTCTCTGACGATAAAAATCAGAGCTTGGCTCGGGATTACCAGTTCGCCAATGGCGAGTGAAGGCTTCCCCGAATTTGAAAGGTTCTACTTCCTGGATTTCTCCTGGAGCACTCAAATTACTTTAAGTCCTGCGTGTCTACCAATTCCACCACCCGGGCGAGTGTAAAATTGGAAATATGTTGATTTACAATTTCATTGTAAAGGTCGGAAAACTTTTTTCCCGATCGTTTGCTAAATTAAAAAGAAAAGCTTTAAAAAAGTTCCTTTTTGCTGAAGCGATGCAAATGTAAATTAAAAAACAGATAAAAAACAATTTTTTGTAGATCTTTTTTACGGATAGCCGAAGTTTAAAAACTTGGACTATCTAATCTAAGTTCGGCTAGCGCTGTTATAGCTCAAAATGGATACCTTCTTTAAGCAACGCTTCATAATTGTGTTGATTAAAGCGGTATAAGTAAGCACCTTTCCGAGAAGTAGACTTATCCTTCTCAGATAATTTCTCTAGAATATCCATTGAAAGTATCTTCTTGCGGAAGTTGCGCCGGTCTAATGGCTTTTGCAGAATGGCTTCGTATAAAGTTTTTAATTGAGGTATAGTGAATTTCTCAGGTAAGAGCTCAAAGCCGATGGGGCGATAACGAACTTTGCGGCGCAACTTTGCCATCCCATCAATGACCATTTGCTGATGGTCGAAAATTAGACTTGGTAATTCATCAAAATCAAACCATTTGGCATTAAATGCCTCCACGGAAGTTAGGTTGGATTCATCAATACGAATCAGCGCATAATGAGCAATAGAGACTACCCGTGCTCCAGGATCTCTGTCAACTGCTCCATAAGTCCTTAGTTCTTCTAAGTAAATGTCTTGGAGGCCAGTTGATTCTTCGACGACCCGAGTAGCTGCATTAATAACCGATTCATCAGACTCTACAAACCGGCCTAGTAAAGACCAATTACCAGCTTCTGGATCAACCTTTCTCTGGAATACCAAAAGCTTTATTTTCGATTTGTCAAAACCAAAAATAATACAATCAACCGCCAACAGTACACGGTTTTTTCCTTTATAAAAGTCAAAATTGTCCATTATATTTTAACAAATAAACAAAAAAAATGGCAAAGCACTTGCTTTTATCAAAAATAAGCGTAATTTTTACACTTATTAAATGGTGAGTGCGTTTTTAAACCTATGATTACCGCAATTTACGGTTTCTAATCATTGCAATTGACTCCAGATAAAAAAAGAGAAGGTTAATCAAATAGCTTCTTAAAGAATATAGTCTAAGTTTCATACATTTTTTGGCAACTCATCGATTTTTTGGAGTTGCCTTTTTTATGTTTGTATGCTTCCCCATTAGCATTATTAAAGCCCTTTAACATGATAAAACTTCAACACATGCAAGATATTTATAGCGGCTATCAAGCTACCTTACCTTTTGAACCCACCGTAATTACTCATGCTCCCGGGAGGATCAACATTATTGGGGAACATACAGATTATAATGGTGGTTTTGTTCTACCGGCGGCTATAAAAAAAACGATTAGTGTTGGAATCCGTAAAAATGGGACCGTAAAGGATTGTACGCTTTATGCTATAGATCTGAATGAAAGTTTTAGTTTTTCCCTCGATCAAATGAAGCCTCAATCTTTAAGTTGGGCTAATTATGTTTTGGGGGTAATTAGTGAATTACGGAAATTAGGAGCCCAATTTACTGGCTTTGATCTTGCTTTTGGCGGGAATGTACCTTTTGGAGCAGGTATGAGCTCTTCTGCTGCCCTAGAATGTGCAGTAGGTTTTGCCTTGAATACACTGTTTGATTTGGGTTTTGACCGAATTCAGCTGGTCAAAGTCGCTCAGTTGGCCGAGCATAATTATGTCGGAACGATGTGTGGCATCATGGATCAATTTGCTTCTGCTATGGGTAAATCTAATGCTGTTTTTCGATTGGATTGTCGCTCCTTAGAATATGAATATTTTCCCTTGGAATTAGGAGATTTTGAACTGCTATTCTTGAATACCAACGTCTCTCATTCATTAGCAGACTCTGCTTATAATGCCCGGCGTGCTGCTTGTGAAGAAGGTGTCAAAATCCTGAAGCAAAGATATCCTGAAGTAGAAATGCTGCGGGATGTGAATATAAAAATGTTGGATAGTGTTCAAGGTCAAATGAGTGAAGAGGTATACCAAAGATGTAGGTATATCGTTGAGGAGATTGCTCGAGTCTTAAAAGCTTGTGATGCGCTTCAGCAAAAGGACTTCGAAGAATTGGGAAATTTAATCTATCAAACCCACTATGGTTTACAACACCTATATGAAGTAAGCTGTCCCGAATTAGATTTCTTGGTGGATGCTACTAGAGATAAATCTTATATATTAGGTAGCCGGATGATGGGAGGTGGATTTGGTGGATGCACCATTAATTTGATTAAAAAAGGACATGCTGAGGCTTTTATAAAAGAAATAAGTCCCTTGTATGAGGCTAAATTTGGACTAGCATTAACTCCCATAATTACAGAAATTGGAGAAGGGGCAAGAATTTCTAAAGCAATTGGAGATTTAGACTTTGATGAAAATCCACACCGCAGGTTTAATATTTTGACCGGTGAATGGGTCTTGGTTTCGCCACATCGGACGAAACGTCCCTGGAATGGGAAACAAGAGACTCCAGACTTAGGTAGCCGTCCAAGTTATGATGCTTCTTGCTATTTATGTCCTGGGAATATTCGCGCAGGTGGAATTAAAAACCCAGATTATGAAGATGTTTTTGTCTTCCAAAATGATTTTGGAGCATTATTGCCTGATTCTACAAAGGGAGAATTTCAGGATGGATTAATGCAGGCACAAGGTGAAATAGGACAATGTAGGGTGGTCTGTTTTTCACCTGATCATTCTTTAACACTTCCCCAAATGGAAGTTGCTGCAATCGAGCGGGTTATTCAATTGTGGTCAGATCAATACCAGGAATTAGGTGCGCTCCCGTATGTAAATCACGTACAGATATTCGAAAATAAAGGCGCTATTATGGGGTGTAGTAATCCACATCCACATGGACAAATTTGGTCGCAATCTAGTATCCCCCAAGAAGCTAAAAAGAAAGCAATACAGCAACAAATCTACTGGGAGAAAAATGGTCGAAGTTTATTAGGAGATTATCTGAATCAAGAATTAGAACAGGCTGACCAGCGGATAATAACTCAAAATGATCATTTCGTAGCATTGGTACCTTTTTGGGCAACTTGGCCTTATGAATGTATGATTGTTCCTAAACGCCATTTCCAAGCTATCAGTCAAATGACTAAATCAGAGCAAAAATCATTTGCTCAAATCTTAAAGGCACTAACCATCAAACTAGATAATCTTTTTCAAACCTCTTTCCCTTATTCTTCGGGCTTAATTCAAAAACCTACCGATGGGCAAGAACATCCTTGGTGGCATTTTCATATGAGTTTTTTCCCACCCTTGTTGCGTTCGGCTAGTGTTAAAAAATTTATGGTGGGTTATGAAATGTTTGCCAATCCACAACGAGATATTTCTGCGGAACAAGCAGCGGAAAAAATTAGGAGCCAATCAGATGTACATTATAAAAAAGTATAAAGTATTCTACTCGATGACTTAGCTCTAAACAGAAAGATTACAAAAATGGCACAGCTTTTGCTCTAAAGACTTATAGAACGATTTCATTTTAAGTTTTATTCGATCTATGAGAAAGCAAAACCTTCTTCACCGCTATTATTTTGGTTTATTTTTATTGGGATTTTTGATCCCCGTTTTAGGCTATAGCTTTCCTGATTTTTTGGAAAGTGATCTTGAAACCACAGCTATTTTTGGCTGTGCTGGCGTAAATACTGACGCAGCTTTTTGCACTTTTTGTGCTGAGGCTGACCTAGAGATTGATTTTCTGGATGTTTTAAATGGCAACCCTAGAGCTGGAGGTACTTGGACCGATCTGGATAATAGTAATTTAGATCTTAGCGATCCTACTGTGGTTGATATTGCTGGCCTCAATCCCGGTACCTACCGATTC
>CAXIDD010000360.1:0-5819 GCA_964021975.1 uncultured Saprospirales bacterium
TTAATGTCACTAGTTCGGCGAAGTATTATTTTAACCCTAAAAATGGCGTTGATAAATTTTACGGCTTTGGATTTTTACGTTTTGTAAACCGTAGCTATGACTATGAAGATGATTCTGTATTTGCAAACTATAGCCAATCTAGATTAGGTTTAGGAGTTGGAGCTGGATTTAAAGCAGCTTCTGATAAAGGATTCATTTTTGACATTAACCTAGGGGTTGGTCGTGCAATTATTGACAATACCAGCTTTGATGATGGTAATGGCGAAGAGGTTGTCCTAGATTGGCCAGACATTATGTTTACGGGTAAAATAGGAGTTGGTTATCGTTTTAATAACTAATTAGAATAGATGCTAAGTCCTACTTTTTACTAAATAATAATAGTGCCGTTTCAAGTAAATTTGAAGCGGCACTACTTTTTTCCAACCAATTCGGGACTTGCTTGTTCTCAAAGGAGTGAAATAGTACTAACTTTGTAGGATTACCTAAATCACCAACCATAAATCTATACTTTTGGCTGCACCGGAAAAGAAGAAATTTGATTATCAACTATTAGGACGTGTTTTGTCCTTAGCCAAGCCTTATCGGGCGCTGTTTGCTTTTGCTGCGGTATTAGCCATTGTTTTGGCACCAGTTGCTACTTTAAGGCCCTACTTGGTCCAAGTCATGGTAGATGACTACATATTTAAATATGATCTCTCCGGACTGACTAGGATGGCACTGATCTTTGTTGGTGTGCTTTTCTTGCACGCTATTTTACAATATGCCTTCATTTTTTCTACCAATTTGCTCGGCCAATCGGTCATTCGTGATTTGAGAGTAAACGTTTTCAAACACTTGACCAGTCTGAGGTTAACTTATTTTGACCGCACCCCGATCGGGACATCGACTACCCGAACCATCAATGATATTGAAACCATCAATACTGTTTTTTCTCAAGGGGTGATCACGATTGTTGCAGATCTATTAACGCTATTTGCCGTACTGGGAATTATGTTATATACCAGCTGGCAACTGACGCTAATCTGTTTAACAACGATGCCTTTCCTATTGGTAGCAACTTATATTTTCAAAGAAAAAGTCAAGAAGTCTTATCAACGCGTACGGACCCAAATTTCTAAAAAGAATGCTTTCCTACAGGAAAGGATCACCGGTATGCGCATTGTACAAATCTTCAATGCAGAGCGGGAAGAGATGAAACGCTTCAAAGAAATCAACCGGGATTATACCCAGGCCAACCTAAATGCCATCTTATACTATGCGATCTTTTTCCCGGTAGTAGACATTATTGCTGCTGCTTCATTAGGCTTAATGGTATGGTGGGGAGCACGAGGTGTGATTGGTAATGAAGTTACCCTAGGTGCCTTAGTTGCCTTTCCTATTTACTTGAATATGTTGTTCCGGCCCATGCGGATGCTTGCCGATAAATTCAATACCCTACAAATGGGTTTGGTTGCCGCAGATCGTGTATTTGATGTCTTAGACCGGACGGATCAAATTGAAAACAAAGGAACTATTCAAGCAGATCAATTGAAAGGTAAAGTTAGCTTTGATGACGTTACTTTTGCCTATACCGGCAAAGATTATGTACTCAAAAATCTAAATTTAGATATTAAACCGGGCGAAACCCTGGCCATCATCGGGAGTACTGGTTCTGGAAAAACAACCATCATTAATATCTTGAATCGTTTCTATGAGATACAGAAGGGCAGCATTAAAATTGATGATGTAGATATTAAAGACTATGAACTCTTATCACTGCGCCGGCGGATTGCCATGGTTTTACAGGATGTCTTCTTATTTGGGGGTACCGTGCTAGAAAATATCACTTTACGAGATTCTAATATTTCTCGTGAGAAAGTCATCGAATCTGCCAAAATGATCGGTGCGCACCAATTCATTGAAAAGCTGCCCGGTGGATATGACTATAAAGTAATGGAGCGTGGAGCAACACTTTCTATGGGCCAACGCCAATTAATTTCTTTTGTACGCGCCTTAGTCTTTGATCCAGATATTCTAATCCTGGATGAAGCAACTTCTTCGATTGATCCGGAAACAGAGTCTGTTATTCAATTTGCAATTGAAACACTCATTAAAAAACGGACCTCGATCATTATTGCGCATCGTTTATCTACGATTCGACATGCCAATAATATCCTGGTTTTATCAAAAGGAGAAGTACAAGAATTTGGTAGCCATGAAGATTTAATTCAAATAGAAGATGGTCATTACAAGCAGCTGTATGAAATGCAATTTTTAGAGGCAGTAGAACCTCAAGAGAAGTAACCATCAAGCCATTTCAAATGTCTCAACGGTTTTGATTAAGAAGAAACCATCATCTCCTTGTTCTTGGTACAAAGGCATTAAGATACTCGCATCTGCTTCTGCATAGATTGGGCCATATCGATCGTGGGCCAATAATTCCCCTTTCCTAACCTTTTGGAAGTTGTCATAGCCAGGTTCCATCATAAAGTTATCGTCTTCTTTAATCAGGTGGCACATAATTAGTTCGGCTACTTTAGGTAGCTCACGTGAATATTCAATTAGCAAAACGTCATGCCGGTTTTCTACATGTTCGGCTTTGACACTACCGACGGTGCGCATGCAATTAATAATTGCCGCAATGGCCCTGTTAACAGATAGTGGATCTTCATGCTGACCTGACTCAAAAGTGACTGCTACCGTTGGTATTCCAATATTTTGCGTATTAAAATAATGCAAAGTTGTTCCTTGAATTCCCCTCAACAGACCTTTGATAACTGGGGCATGCAGTTCTGTACCAATAGCTACACTATCCGGATCATCACTAGCGATCGTAAAAATACCTCCACTAGCCGTAGTAGTATGTAGGTCCAGAATAATCAGTTTTGTCGGTTGGTAAGTCGCAACTTCGTGGTTAATTAGTTCTAAGATAGCCTGGATCTCTGCATCTTCTGCTTCTAATTGATCCTTCGGAGTGGCTTTGATGCGTTTTACATTTTCGGGAGTCCATTGGCGGTTCATATCCTTATGGATATAGCGGGTCTTGGTCCGTAGGGCTTGTAAATTTCCAGCTACGCCAATCATCCTTCCCCAAAATTCGAATTGTGGGTTCAGGTTGGGTTCATTGATCAACAAGGTGAATAAAATTTTTAGGGCTTCTACTCCTGCTGGTTCGTTTCCGTGCATTCCTGCGAAACAAACAAGAAGCGGGCCTTGATTGGGTCCAGTATATTGTCCTATAATTCTATCTACCTCCATGCCAATGTCTTTGTCTAGTCATGCCTTTTATATTAAGCAGCTAAATTATCGCTATTTATCTCTAATTAAGACAGCATAAGTATCTTAATAAGATGATAAAAATCAATCCTTCAATAGTTCTCAATTTGGCAAAATAACGAAAGGCGCTTTAATAAGCTAGTTTACTTCCCATAAAAATGGATGAGTATTAAATTTATAAGGATTCTAAGAAGCTAAGTCTTTGAATTGCCAGAGGTAAATACAAGCAAAAGTTCGGTAAGGTTCCCAGCTTTTTGCAATACTTTGCATTTCGATATACAATGCTTTTTTCTTTTGTTGCAAGTCCAATCCACAAAGTTTTTCAAATGCTTGTTGAATCCCTAAGTCAGCAACCGGTAACACATTGGGTCGCTGTAAGGTAAACATTAGGACCATCTCAACGGTCCATTGACCAACTCCTTTAATACGGGTTAAATCTTGAATAATTTCTTGGTCTGTAAAACTAGACCAATCGGTATCCAATAATTTTTCTTCCATGAAATGTTGAGCTACATTCTGGATATAACTACTTTTCTGCCGGCTCAAGCCAACAGATCGTAAGGTTTGGTCGGATAGAGATAAAATGATCTCTGCATCAGGTTCCATATCAGGAAAAAGCTGTAAAAATCGCTGATGAATCGTAGCGGCTGCTTTGACAGAGAGTTGCTGAGAGACAATTGATTTCAAGAGACTGGAAAAGACCTCCCGATTCGGATCAAAGACAGGAAAGGGGAATTGATTTAACAAAGGTTGCAGACGTACGTCTTTACCCAAATGTTGGAGTACTGCATTGGAATCAATCATATCAGAATATAAGTAATAGATTATCGGCTACTTGCTGCCGAGGCAGTCGGTTTGCCAAAACGTAAATCTACATATTCTTCTTGAAACCCAAGAGATCGGAAAATAGATAGTGCTGGATGGTCTGGCCGTAAACGGAGGCCTATTTCTCCTTTAGCCTGGCGGATCGCTTTTTTCACCAGACGCTGCAAGATTTCAGGCTCCTCTTGATATTGATGATCTAAGCAGGCATACATCATTTGACAACTTGGAGTAGGGCCAGACATACCTGTCTTATTGACCAATACAGCTGCGATTAATCGGCTGTTTTCCCAACACGTAAAGATGTAACCACCAAAGGAAGGCTTATTCTTAAGGGCATAGTCAACCGCATCCAAAATAGTAGAAGCATCTTGATCTTCACTGTTGTTTCGGAGGAAATTAACTAAGGCCATTTTTTCTCCGGAGCTCATCCCAGAGAAGGCATCATACAAACTGACTCGACGACTCATAATTATGATTTGAGTAGTAATTAAGTGACTTTCGTCTAATTTAATTCAATCTGAAATGCTCGTGGGAAGGTTTGTAGTGTGGAGTTCGTTAAATGCCAATTATTAAAATTAAAATCTAAAATATTGATAATCTACAATAAAAAGAAATAATTAGAGCCTTTATTTAAATCTAGCCATTTATTATTGGTGTATTTCTCTGCCTAATGCTTAGAAGCTATTTGAATTTGGTAGTATGATTTTGTTTTTACCTTTGCAATAGATCAAGCAGCTATCAAGTGAAAAAACAATTAATCGTATTGGTGGGATTTATTGCGTTGGCGATCGTGCTACGTTTTTGTTCCTTTTTTCCAAGTGTCATCAATCATGATGAGTCTACCTACCTGGTTATTGCCGACACTTTAACTCAGGGCGCGCGATATTGGATTGACTACACAGATACCAAACCAGTAGGTATCTTTACTTTATTAGCGGTTTTTCAAATGCTAATAGGGAAGTCTATCTTTTTGTTTCGTTTATTTGCGGCCACTACGTTGGCAGTCAGTGCTTTTTTACTGTATTTGATTCAACTTCAATGGCAACAAAAAGCACAAGTGGGCATTGCCAGCGGTGTCATATACCTCATTATTAATTCCTTATATACTTTCTATGGGATGTCTCCCAATACAGAGACTTTCTTTAATCTTTTTATACTAATAGGCCTGTATCTAATCCTGCGTCGTCGAGGTGGTTTGGAGTATTGGCTAGCAGGACTATCCATTGGTTATGCCTTTTTGATTAAATATGTCGTGTTATTTGATGTTTTTGCTTTTGGTATTTTCTTACTCCTAGAAGCCTTACGGCAAAAACAGGCTTGGCAAATATTCCTAGGGAGGGCTTTATTGCTCAGTTTTGGTTTTTTATTACCCTTTGGAATTTTCTTTACTTATTATTGGTCAATTGGAGCAGAAGATACCGCTTGGTTTTATACAGCTATTGTTTCAGGGCGTTATCCAAAATCACCAGATTGGATTCATTACCTCAAATTTCCAGGCGACTTTTTCCTACGTTTTTTGCCCATTACTATATTCTTTTTTCATGGCTTATGGTCTAAAAAAACCAAATCTGATCTTTTGTTATTTGGTCGGATATGGGCTGGTTTTTCTTTATTTGCAGTGATGGCTCCCGGGATTGCTTTTGGACATTATTTTATTCAGTTCATGCTGCCCTTTTCATTCGTATCAGCGTGGATTTTTGGTCGCAATGAAGTTGATTTACCTAATTGGGTAAACCGTT
>CAXIDD010000361.1:0-5811 GCA_964021975.1 uncultured Saprospirales bacterium
CGGAACTAATATTTTCTTCAATGGCTTCTAGTTTTTCAACTAAAGCTTCTTTTTGACTGTATAGAAAACTAGTACTAACGAGAAAGATCAGAAAACTTAGAACGGTTTTGTAATTCATTTTTGGGTATTATTTTTTGTAGTTTTTAATCTACCACAATTTACAAAATACACTCTTTTAAAATAGAAGCCAATTTAAATTAACTATTAATGATAACATCTGCATTTTGTATCCTTTGCCCCTTCCGTCCCTCATTAGACGTAGTCCATATTACTAGGTAAGTAGCGCATCTACTGTATAAAAACAACTCCCCTACTTTCCTTATCTTTAAGGATTAACTATCTACTAATCTTTCAATACTTAGTTTATGAAAAAGATTTTCACCCTGACGCTACTATTTGGCCTGATGGCATTAATGGTTCAGGCACAGAATCCAAACCTGAATTACAATAAATTTAAACAATTAAAAGAGGAGTTTCCAACTCCTAATTCTTACCGTACTGCTTCCGGAGCTCCCGGCCATGAGTATTACCAGCAGAAAGCCGATTACAAGATCAACGTTAGGCTAGATGATGAAAATCAGCGGATTTACGGAGACGAAGTAGTCACTTACTTCAACAACTCTCCTGATCCATTGAACTACTTATGGGTACAATTGGATCAAAACGTGAGAGCAAAAGATTCAAAAGCCGGAAATGTAAGACCCAGCGATATTAACAATCGTATGAGCTTTGGTCAATTAAGCAGTATGAATAATCCTTTTGATGGTGGGCACAACATCGAATATGTAAAAAATGCTGAAAATAAAGATATGAAGTACACCATCGTTGAAACGATGATGCGCATAGATCTGGATCAGACCTTACAGCCAGGAGAAAATGTCTCTTTCAAAGTAAAATGGTGGTATAACATACCTGCTAGCGGCCGCGGTAAAGCGGAATACTTTGCGGAAGACGACAACTACATTTACACCATTGCCCAGTGGTTTCCACGCATGTGTGTTTACAATGAAGTAGAAGGATGGCAGCATAAAGAGTTTCTAGGAAGTGGAGAGTTTGCGCTGGTTTTTGGTGATTACGAAGTCAACATCACCGCTCCTGCGGATCACATCATCGCAGCTACCGGTACGCTACAAAACCCTAAAGACGTTTTGACCAGCGAGCAACGCAAAAGAATGGCTAAAGCACGCAAAACTATGGATATGCCGGTGATGATCGTCACCAAGGAAGAAGCCATTGAAAATGAAAAAGAAAAATCATCTGAAGAGAAGACCTGGACTTTCCAAGCAGAAAATGTGCGGGATTTTGCTTTCGCTTCCAGCCGCAAGTTCATCTGGGATGCCTTGGCTTTAGAGCAAAATGGCAAAACCATTATGTGTATGTCTGCTTATTCAAAAGAAGGGCATGACCTTTGGAAACAGTTTTCTACGCGTGTCACGGCGCACACCATTGAGGTATACTCCAGAATGACTTTTGACTACCCTTATCCAGTGGCGTGGTCAGTTGATGGCAGCATGGGTATGGAATATCCAATGATCGCTTTCAACTACGGTCGTACGGAATCTGATGGTACCTACACTAAGCGAATGAAATATGGGCACATTGGCGTAATCATCCACGAAATTGGACACAATGACTTCCAAATGATTGTCAATTCTGATGAGCGACAGTGGACCTGGATGGACGAAGGAATCAACAGTTTCTTAGATGCCTTAGCCGGCCAAGAGTGGGAAACAGATAACGATTGGGGCGCACAACCCTCAAAGATTGTCTCCTACATGAGTAGACCTAAAGAGAGTCTTTCGCCAATTATGACTAATTCAGAATCTGTGAAAAGCCTGGGGCCAAATGCTTATACTAAACCTGCCACTGCTTTATATATCTTGCGGGAAACCATCATGGGCCGTGAGCTATTCGACATGGCATTTAAAGAATATTCCAATCGTTGGATGTTTAAGCACCCGACACCGGCTGATTTCTTCCGTACGATGGAAGATGCTTCCGGGATAGATTTAGATTGGTTTTGGAGAGGTTGGTTCTACACCACAGATCATGTTGATATAGCCATCAACGATGTAAAATGGATGCAAATAGATACCAAAAATCCTGAAGTAGAAAAAACCTTAGCTAAAGCCAAAAGAGACAATGCACCGAAGTACATCGGTGACCAACGCTACGAAGCAATGGAGTCTATGGTAGAACGCGATCCTAGGATGAAAGATTTCTACAATACCTATGACCCCTTGGATGTGACCGCAGAAGATAAAGAAGCTTATGAGCGTTACATGAGCAGATTGTCTCCAGAAGAAAAAGAATTATTGGATGCAGGATATCACTTCTATTCGATCAACTTTGATAATCTAGGAGGCCTAGTCATGCCAATCATCTTGGAATTCCAATTTGTAGACGGTACTTCAGAAATCAAAAGAGTACCTGTTCAGATCTGGCAAAGAGAGAATGAAAATGTGAACAAGGTGTTCTACTTTGAAAAAGAAGTTGCAAAAATCGTATTAGATCCACTTTTAGAAACAGCGGATACTAACCGAGACAATAATTATTGGCCAGAAACCAAAGAAGCTTCTCGCTTTGAGTTGTTTAAAGGTGGGCAGAGACGTAGAGGTGGCGATGGTGCTGGCAATCCAATGCAGCGCGCTAGACAACAAGGACAATCGAATGGTAATAGTGGTGGTGGGAATTAATACCACTGTCTAAGTCTAAAACACAAAGAGCCCATTTTGACTAGCGTCGAAATGGGCTCTTATATTGATTTGATCCTAGTAGGAATCAAAAGCCATCTAATCTTATTATTAATGATTTATAAGATTCCAACCGAGCTACTTTTAAGCTGATAAGTAATTAGATAAAAGAGATACATCATCAGTCTGTTTTAAAATAGTCTGCCGGCCTACACTGTAATATTGGAAACCAGCTTGCTCCATTTGTGAAGCTTCAAAGATGTTACGTCCATCAAATACCAAGGCTTGAGATAAGAGGTTTTTAATAACATCTAAGCTTAGAGAACGGAAGGCATTCCATTCTGTACAAACGGCTAGGGCATCAGCATTTAAAAGCGCTTCATAAGGAGATTCGGTGTAGGTAATTTGATCTCCAAATACAGTACGGGTATTGTCCATTGCCTCAGGATCGTAAACACTTACTTTTGCTCCTGCATCCAGTAACTTCTGGATAATAAACAGGGCTGGAGCTTCCCGAATATCATCCGTGTTTGGCTTAAAGGCCAAGCCCCACACTGCTATTGTTTTACCTTCTAGATTATTATCAAAATGGTGTAACAGCTTATCTGCCAGGCTTAATCTTTGTTTTTCATTTACTCCAATTACTGATTTTAAGATGGAGAACTCATAATCATATTCCTCGGCAGTTCTTACCAAAGCTTGAACGTCTTTAGGGAAGCAGCTACCTCCATATCCAATTCCTGGAAATAAAAACCGATTACCAATGCGGGCGTCAGAGCCCATACCTTTGCGTACATGATCTACATTAGCTCCTGCTCTTTCGCATAAATTGGCAATTTCATTCATAAAGGATATACGAGTAGCTAAATAGCTATTTGCTGCGTATTTTGTCATTTCTGCAGAGCGTAAATCCATTTGGATGATTGGATTACCTTGTCTTACAAAAGGCTGATACAATTCCGTCATAATAGATCGGGCTCTCTCTGATTCTGCACCAATTACGATCCGATCGGGCTTCATGAAATCCGCTACCGCAGTTCCTTCCTTTAAAAATTCGGGATTAGAAACAACCTCAAAAAGTTCGGAATCAAGATGAGTACCTAAGACTTCAGATACCTGCTCAGCAGTACCCACAGGAACCGTACTTTTATCAACAATGACCGTATATCGATTAATCAAAACAGAGAGGTTGCGGGCTACTTTAATGATAGCGCTGAGATCTGCAGTTCCGTCTGCTCCTGGAGGAGTGGGAAGGGCTAGAAAAATCACGTCAGCATGCGCCACACCTTCTTCCAAATTGGTAGTAAATTGTAAGTTTCCTTGGATTTGGTTTCTAGAGAATAAAACTTCTAACCCTGGTTCAAAAATTGGGATTTTACCATTTTTGAGGTCAGCTACTTTTTGAGCGTCAATATCAACACATATTACCTCGTTGCCCGTCTCAGCTAAACAAGTACCCGTTACTAATCCAACATATCCGGTTCCAATTACAGAAATTTTCATAATCTAATATTTTTATTTTTTAATGAATTATTTTTAAAAAACTATACATCTGCCTCCTGTAAGGCAGCAGGAAGCGTTTTGGCAAGTATTCTCAGGTCCATTATCCAATTGTATTCCTGAGAATAAATGACGTCGTATTTTTTTCGTTCTTGATCGGAAACTTTCTTTTTACCACGTGCTTCTACCTGCCAAAGACCAGTAATTCCTGCGGGGGCCTTAAACCGAAGAATACTTTCATCATCCGTAAGTAATTCTGCTTCATATAGTGGTAATGGCCGATTTCCAACCAGAGACATATCTCCTTTGATTACATTCCAGAGTTGGGGCAACTCATCAATACTTGTATTTCGAATAATTTTGCCAACCCTAGTAACTCGCGGGTCATTTTGAACCTTAATAAAGATCTGCGAGCCTTTTTTTGCCTTCTCTATCTGATAGATAGATTCTGGAATTTGCTCATCGTCTTTTATCAATTCAATCAGATCGTACCCTTTTGCATCAACTGCCTGATTGACCGTATTATATTGATTCAAATGTCGAATTTCTTGCAACATTGCGCTGGCATTTGGGCGCATAGAACGAAACTTATAGAAGTCAAAAACTCGAAACCCCTGGCCTACCCTTTTGGAAGTATAAAATACAGGGCCTCTACTTTCAATCTTGATACAAATGGCCACTAAAAGCAATAAGGGCATGATGGTAATTAGGAGTAGACTAGCTACTGTAATGTCAAAAATTCTTTTTCCTTTAGGAATACTCCAATGTTTAGTTTTCTTACTCATAGTATTTGATTTTGATTTTTCTTATGCCTTTGTCAATCTTTTAATTCTAAGGGCCAATTCTTTAGGATGGAATGGTTTGACTAGGTAATCTTTAGCCCCTAAAGAAAGGCATTCAATCCGATCGGTACTTTTGTCTTTACTTGAAAGGACAATAATGCTAGTATCGTTATAAGGGTTCTGTTGAAATGCCTTTAAGAAATCTATTCCACTGAACTCTTGGATATTTAAATCCAATAGTATGACCGCTGGAAAGGCAGATTTCTGCATTTCTTGAAGTGCATTTTTGGCACTTTTATAAATGCTAGTCTGATAATCTTTTGAAAAATAGACATCAAGGAATTCGCACATCATTTCGTTATCATCAATTACACATAAGCTTGGTTTCATATCTTTTTTGATGGCAAATTTAGAGACCTAGATAATGCATGGGGTAGCTGTTAGGCGATTGGAGCTAATAATTCGGTTTTTGGTATAAGTTCTCGGATTTTTGAAAAATGATTATTTCGACTCTTAGTTTTTTGATCAAAGAAAGATTAAAACCAAAAATCGAAAAGAAGGCTCCAAAAACCGAAAAGCTCCATTTTTTAGCTCCACTCAGCCGAGATTGCAAACAAAAACAGAAGAATGAGAAAACAAACATTACTACTAATTTTATTGGCTTCATTTTCTTCCGCATGCAATTGGTTTGAATTACCAGAACAGGAAGTGGATGCAACTGAGGAGATAAACGCGGGAGGCATTGAAGGCTTAGCAATTCCTCAAGGATTTGAATTCTCTACCTTCAATAGATTGAGCATTTCGGTTGAAGCAGTAGACAATCAGGGTCAAATCAT
>CAXIDD010000362.1:0-5809 GCA_964021975.1 uncultured Saprospirales bacterium
TTATTATCTAAATGCAAGGGCGCAATGTGATAATGATAATCATCTGCTCTACCACAGTGACCTCCAAAAGCATCCAGTTCACCGGCAAGATAGGAATCGATTCCCTGGTTATTTTTAGCATTGAAAATGGGGACTCCATTGGTAGCTAATGCAATTGCCCCTTTCATGAAATGTTGCTCTGTGGAAAGCGGGCTGCTAGCAAGTACCGGATTCAAAGGAATGCTCCAAGCATTCATTCCAGTATAACATTGTGGTATTGGGACCTGCTGTTGCCAGGCTGTGATACCTACCATCATTTGATGTTCTGGAATTCCATTGGATTCCACATAAAAGTAATCTTCATCCCAGTGGGTGTTTATGTTTGGTTTAAAAGGATAAAATGCTGATTCGAGAAATAATGGATCTGTGGCAAATAGATCTGGTACAGCGTCTCTAAAACTATATAAACTCCCGCTTAAGAGTATCGCGAAAAACAAGAAAATCGGCCGATATCGGGGATTGATTTTTATTTTATAGATCGATATAGAAAACAGCAGTAGTGAAAAGAATATTACGACAAATATAGGATGGAATGGCTTTTTCCGCTTTTTAAAATTAGCGAACTGGTTTAAAGTATGAACGATGGTCTGTTTTTGATTGATAAATTCTTGATCTTTTTCTGAGAATTGCCTTAGAGGATATTTATTCATTCCTTTTTCTGCAATTTCGATGTAAACCAACCCATCTTTTATCATTAAAAAGGCGCCTTGAATGGTTTGATCCTCTATATTCCATTCCCGTATATTGGCATGGCCCTCATGTCCACCGTTATGTGCAAAAAGAAATTGACTCAAAAATGTAAATAGAGCGAATAGTAATATTTTTTTCATATTGGAATAGTAATAATACAGCGTAAGTTTGTTAGCAGTGTTTTCAATTCAATCTCAAAAACAGCCCTCTTGAATATTTCTAGTAGGACCCAGAAAGGAGGAAAAAGTTAAAAGAGCTCTACAAAAAAACGCTCTATGCAATACAGGTAATTGCTAAAAAGATGGTTTTGATATACTTGTCAGGCCTTGTTGATTAAAAATCACCAACAGACTCTAATTGGAAAGATTAGCCTCTGTTTTTTTTTATTTTTGTGAAAAATCTAATATGAAACTAACCCAATTACTTTGTTTTTGCTGCTTACTTTGTTTTTGGACTTGCTCCAGCGATCAAGCCCAAATTCAATTTTGTACAGAATTAAATACATTAGAAGTTTGCGCTACTAGCCAAGATACCTTCCCCTCCCGCCAACGGGTTTATTTCAGTTGTCAATCGAAAACAGCTTTTCCAACAGGAAAAGTAACGGGTACTATATATAATTTAAGTGCAGATTCAGAGAAAAAATACATTGGAGAGCACGTTTTTGATGTCACTCCAAACACAAAAACGCTTAATTATTATATTCCATTTGAAATGTATGGTGGCTTTGGAGATTATTTAGTGGAGATCACTGGCCCAGAGGGAGAATTACTCGCAGCAGACCAATTATATATCAAAACGCAATAGTGATTTAATGTTTCACCCCTGCAATGGGCGACGTAATATTTTACCCATGTTGCGGGAGTGAATAGCCAGTTTAAATAAACAAAAATGAAATTGCCAATATTTGTTTTGCTCTTGTTTTGCTTTCAAATTGTCCAGGCACAAGGCGTGACGGCTTCTGATTCTACAGAAAGTACAGACTATTTAGCTGAACTCAAGCAAGACCTTAGCTTAGAATGGCCTAAAAATCGAGCCCTAAACATTGTCTTTCATGGCCATAGCGTACCTGCTGGTTATTTTAAAACACCTCAAGTTAATACCCTAGCGGCCTATCCTCATCTTTTTCTTAAATATCTAAAGACGTCCTATCCAACGGCAGTCATCAACTCGATTACAACAGCCATTGGTGGTGAACAATCAGCACAAGGTGCTTTGAGGTTTCAGGAAGAAGTACTAAGCCTAAAACCAGATTTGGTTTTTATTGATTACGCTTTGAATGATCGAAGGCTTGGACTTGAAAAAGCTAGAACTGCGTGGAAATCCATGATAAAAGCTGCAGTTGCCAACCAATTAAAAGTCGTTTTATTAACACCTTCTCCAGACTTACGAGAAGATATTCTCGATGAGCAAACTGCATTGGCTAAACACACCCGAATGATTCACGAATTAGGCCAGGAATTTCATATACCTGTAGTAGATGTATACCAGCAATTTAAAACGTTAAAAGAGTCAGGCAGTGATTTATCCAATTTTATGAGTCAAGGAAATCATCCTAATGAATTAGGCCATACCATTATCTTGTTGGAAATTGTGAAAACATTATTCTAAAAGATGATGAAAAACCTTGAATCTGCACCGGGAACGTAGCGACGTAAGATCCTACGTCGCTACGAGGATTTGCGGAAACTACCGGTGTGTAGGGGTTCTGCTTCTGATTCCATATAAACCTGGTAGTAATACAATCCTGGCTCCAGGTCCTTTATTATTTCATCCAATAAAATGGAATATCTTAGCTTCCCACCAAAAGCTACCGGTTGGTTGTCTTCTATTTCTCGTGGTCTCAGTATTTGCCTTAAAAGTGGACTACTGGGATAGTTTTGGCTTTGATTGTCAAAAACAACGATGGTAAATTGCTCCCCTTCAAGTTCTGTGGAGGTCAGTTCTCCATCAATAACGATATTACTGCCTTCGTCCAATTCGATGACATTGGCATTTAAGTCAAAATCATATTGGAAGCTCCATACCTCTGGGTCTAGCAAGGCTTCCAGAACCGAATTAGTAGCAAAAGGATCGCGTGTTGTTTCGTCAGCCCTGTTGGGTATTGGGGGGGTTGGAGATGCTTCCTCAATACTTGGTTCTTCAGGAATTGACTCTTCTACTGAATCGATTGTAGATAGTGTATTGGAGGTGTCTAAATCCTCTTGAAGCAGTGTATCCAGAGTAGGCGTATCTTCTTGCTGAATGTTTGAGAGATTCTGATTACGGCTGATTAAATAAATTACTAGTAGCGTTGCGAGCAAACCTAAGTAAAACCAGATGTTCTGATAGAATGGCTTTGTTGCAGGAGGTGTTGTCGACTCTATGCTAAAATCGGCACTAATTTCCTTTAAAGACTGGCGTAGGGCCATTTCTTGGGAATCGCTAAAAGTAGCTTGTAGCTGCCGATGTAAATTCACTTCTGCAAGCAATTCGGGGTCCTTTTGAAGAGCTTGCTCAAAAGCTTCTTTATCAGCGGCGGACATATCGCCTGCTAGGTAATCTTCTATTTTATTATACAGCTCCTCCATCTTATCTTCCTTTTTGGCTCAGCTCAGCGAATCGCTGGTCTGCTTTCACGAGTTTAACTAAGCGTTCTTTACATTGAAATTTTTTCTTTTTGGCATAACTAACGCTACTGAGGCCCAACTTTTGAACAATTTCAGCCATTTTGACTTTCGCAAAAAACAGCTGGAGCAGTTTTTGACAATCTTTCCCAAGTTGCTGAAAAGCATCCCAGAACAGTTTGTCTTCTTCTGCTTGTTCGACTAGTTCGTTTACACCAGGTACACTCGTATATTTATAATCATCCAATAAGGTTACCTCCGTTCGGGACTTCTTTTGTAGCTGATTGCCCCAAATATTTCGACAAACTCCATACAGGAGCGTATAAAAATTACTTGTTAGAGTAAAATCTGGTGCTTGACTTTTTTTATAAATCACGATAAGTGCTTCTTGGAATACGTCTTTTGCATCGGCTTCTCGGCCACCATTTTTACGAATAAAATTGCTAATTCTAGGTAGGTACTCCTGATACATCGCGCGAAGCGCGCGCGTATCATTTTGTAAGATGGCATCAATGTAATGTTTCCCTTTTTTTGACATCTGGACTTGTAGTAAGTTGTTGAAATGGTAAAGTGATGAGTTGTTGAATTAAAATATCCTTTCCTCAGCTGTTTGAATAATCCGTTGAACTCAACAATTCAATACATCATCACCTAAGCAATTAATCTAAAGGTAACCTTTTTATAGCTCATCAAATTTAAGCAATGAGAAGAGAAAATACCTAAAATTCAATTGTTATTATTATTAATTGGAGCTAAATGTGAAAGCCCGCACGAGTGCGGGCTTTTTTTATAGAAAAGTGGATACCACACTGTGACATCCACTTTTCAGATCTTATTATTCAAAAGCTATTTACTATTCATTCACTTCTTTCGCAGCCTTCATATTATCATCTGGAATCCGATCGATCATTTTATTGTAAGGATCAATACCTACTTTTTTAGGCTCCTCATTGACCGTAATGGTTAAGGTATTCTGCCCAGGTTTGATCCATTGCTTCTTCAGGTAAATCGGCGTTTTTTCGGTCATTCCCTGATCATTCTTTTGATCCTCACCAAAGATACCGATCTCTAGTAGATTGGCACTTTCGGGGCTTTCCAATTCCTCCCCATTACCACCGTAGTAGGTCTTTTTACTATCAAAAGTAAAGGTCACTTCGTATTCTGTATCACTCACTTTTTTATACGTCGCATCGGTAATTCGATTAGAGTAAAGGGTGATTTTCTCAAAACTATCCTCTAATAGATACCTTAGAGAGTCTGGCGTCCGAGATTGAATATGACCATACCACTCTAAAGTATTGGCAAAAGGTGCTTCTTCGCGAAAAGCGGCACTATCCAGGAAGTTTTTGAAGCCTTGATTCAAGTTCTCTTCACCGATGTAATCTTGGAGCATATACAAGATAGAACCACCCTTCCTATACCAGACATAGGCTTGGGAGTCATTATCCAATAGCGTTTTTTCAAATTTACTCTCATTCGCTCTTCCTGCTAAATAACTATCTACTTCTCGTTTCAAAAAGTCTTGCATCGCTTCTTCTCCGTACTCTCGCTTCATGACCATCAGAGAACTGTACTCAGCCATAGACTCTGAGATTTGGTTAGCTCCACGTGTATTACTTGGTGAAATTTGATGAGCCCACCATTGGTGTGCAATTTCATGTGAAGTAACTAAAAAGACATAGTCTAGGTCTTCTGGATCACTAAAATCTCCTACAAAACCAAAGCTTTCCGCAAAGGGTACGGTGGTAGGAAAAGATTGTGCAAAAGTTGCATACCGAGGGAACTCTAAAATCCTTAATTGCTGGTATTGATAAGGTGTGTAGTATTGGTCAAAATAATTTAAAGAACGCTCCATTGCATGCATTATACGTTCGATATTGTAGTCATGCTTAGGGTGGTAGAAGATTTCAAGGTCTACTGTTTTACCGCTACGAGCTTGCCAGGTTTCTCTTTCTACTTCATAAGCTGCGGAGCTGATGTTAAAGAAGAAATCTTGTTTGCCATCCAACTTGTATTGATAGTATTTACGGCCATCTTCTTCCCATTCTTTTTCTAATCTACCCGGCGCAATAGCAATTTGATCCGCTTTTGTACCTATTACTGCTTCGAAGCTTACGTAATCTCCATCATCATTAAAGAGTAAATTACCCAAACCCCAAGGATCATCTTGAGGAGGCGAATTATACTCCCTATCCGGTAAATTATTCTTTTTACGGTATTTATCACTGGACAATTCTGCGCCAGCATTATATCCAAAACTAGGAAAAACCTGGTTATTGAAGAATGTACCATTATAAACAATATTTGAACCAGCACCTGAATTTGGGAAACCTCGATAACCTGCTTCTACTTCCATGGTCATTTGGAAGGTATCGCCTGGCTCCATGGTTTGAGGTAATTTATAAATTTGATAGCCTAAGTATTCATCATTAAGGCCCAAAACGGGTTCTTGCCCATTGATGGTAAAGGTTTTGACT
>CAXIDD010000363.1:0-5808 GCA_964021975.1 uncultured Saprospirales bacterium
CAAACAAATGAAATCAAGTAGTATTAAACTATTAGTAGGTGTTCTGCTTTTAGCACTTGGCTTCTCAGCAGGAACTTACTGGAATTCTAAGCAAGAAATCACCAAAGATGAAACCAGGCAACAAAAATTTGTAAACCTGGAAACTGATCCGACCTCAAGTGAGGAGCCCAATGAAACCGAGAAGACAGCTAATCTGTCTAACGGAGTGTCCAATACCAACATGCCTCCTCTAAATAAAGGGGAGATGGCCACCATTAATCTTTTTGAAGAAGCGGCTCCTAGTGTCTGTTTTATCACGACTTCAAATTTGCGGCAAGACTTCTTTAGTATGGATGTTACCGAAATTCCTCGTGGTAATGGCTCTGGGTTCGTGTGGGACAAAGAAGGCCATATTGTCACCAATTTTCATGTGATTAGAGGGGCTGATCGAGCACAAGTAACCTTAGCAGATCAATCCACTTATGAAGCAGAACTGGTGGGGACAGCCCCTAATAAGGATTTGGCCGTTTTAAAAATCAAAGCTCCCCGAAATTTATTAAGACCATTGCCCGTCGGTAGCTCAGAGTTTCTCAGGGTAGGCCAATCGGTTTTTGCCATTGGTAATCCTTTTGGTTTAGACCAGACCCTAACTACTGGAATCGTCTCTGCCCTAGGCCGTGAGATTGAAAGTGTAGGGGGGATTCCTATTAGAGATGCCATCCAAACAGATGCCGCCATTAACCCAGGTAATTCAGGTGGCCCTTTATTGGACTCATCCGGAGAGTTAATCGGCGTTAATACCGCGATTTATAGTCCTTCGGGTGCTTCTGCAGGGATTGGTTTTTCAATTCCTGTGAGTGTTGTCAAATGGGTAATCCCTGAACTAATTAAAGATGGGCGGATCACTAGGCCTTCTCTTAATGTTGAATTAACCCCTACTAATTGGGTTAAAAGGTATAAGCTGGAAGGCCCACTGGTAATGAGAGCTACTCCAGGTGGTGCTGCTGATCGCGCAGGAATCCGGGCGACTAGAAAGACGCGTAATGGAGAACTAATTCTAGGGGATATCATTGTAGCAATCAATCGAGCAAAAATCACTTCTTATGAGGATTTGGTGCTGGAAATTGAAAAATATAAGCCCAGCGAAGAAGTTATCCTTAGTTTAATTCGTGATGGAAATCCAATTGAGGTAAAAGTCCAATTGGGCGAATCACAATAAAAGTCAAATAGTTTCTAAGGGATCAGCCAATTCATTTCCCAGCTCATTTCTTCTGTCTTGGTGAAAAGACAACGTTGGTGTCCTGCTTCATGTAAATGCAGGACATCTAATTGTTGAACGTCTAAGACTAGGACCGCGAAATGCTCAAATGTATATTGGGTATCCTGAATATCCATTTCTTTACTCCAATTGGCCGGTAAATATGCTTGGTCTTTTTTGATCGGAGTGCCCGGTGCGTGGAGTGCTGCGTAACTAGTTCGCCCCCCAATATTAATCTGATTCCAGAATTCTTTATTAATGGTAGCTTGGTGAAAGACAGTGCCTTTTGCTTGAATTTCAATTTGGACTTTCTTACGAGGGTCCCAAAAAACTAAATTACAATTGGGGTTTTGTTGCAGATGCAGCACCTTTGGAGCCCGCATATCTGAGAAAAAATAAAGAAGATGAGCATTGGTATCTACTTTTCGTAACACAATGGTTCGCTGGTGTGGATGTTCTTCAGCTATGGTTGCCAGGACGGGTGTACGCATGGGGGCATTCCTGCTTACAGCCGCTCGATATACAAGGTTCCAAGCAGTTTTTAATGCCTTATCTAGGCTGGTAAATCTTTCCATTTTACATATTAATGTTTTATTAACATATTTTTTTATCAAAAAGATGTGACCTTCAAATAAAGGTGCGTCACAAGGGTGTATTTCAGGAATAACAAAGGTTATTTAAAAAGATACAAACTATTTAAGATAACTAAGTGATTGATGTAGAAGTGATTGAAGAATGAAGTGTCCTTAGTTATTTCGCGCGTAACGGATTTTTTTGGTGTTGGGTTTTGAGGAGGTTTTTATAATCTCCTCCTTTTTAAAAAATGTGACTTCCAATTTTTTTCGCGTCAAAAGTGCGTATAAAATTTGAAAAAAGATACAAGCATTATATGCTTATTTAGGTTTTGGTATTTGGAAGTGGGAGTGAGAACTCCCCCTCTTTACCAAAATGAATAAAGAATTTTCATGATAGGTTATAGGTTTTAGGTATTGCAAGGGGGAGTGATTCCCCCTTTTTCTAAAACTACACTATCCAAGAGACGAATAAGGGTTTTAGGTGTTCTTTGTGAGAGGGGAGGTTTCCTCCCCACCTTTTAAACTCTTCTAAAATATTATTGTTATATTAACGGTTAGAGAAGCTCAAGCTCTGATTTTTACAATAGGTGCGAGCCTGCTTTTCTTAAAAAATTATTAAAATTAGCAAAATTGAGTACTGATTTGAAACATAGCTGACAGTTCTTTGTTTTCTAACTAAATCTATTTAAATTTGCGCACCAAAATAAAATAACACTACGTTTAGACTGTAGTTAAGATAAATATGAAAAGGTTTTCATGATATGAATATGGGTTTTAGGTGTTTTTTGAGGGAGAGCTAACTTTAGCCTCCCTCTTTTTTTTACCTTATCTGATCAATAGAACTTCACCTTTTAAACGCCGCTCTTCTCCATTTTCTAATTTTAGCTCAATCCAAAATACATAGACTCCACTAGGTTGTGGCTCCTTATTCAATCTTCCATCCCATCCCGCTTCTAAATCACTTGGATTACGATTAATAGACTGAAAAACGGTATTTCCCCATCGATCAAAAATAGTAAAGCGGGTAATTTCAATGACCTGTTCTGCAAACCCTGGTATAAATAAATCATTGATGCCATCATTATCAGGAGAAAAGGCATTGGGTAAATAGGCGATTGGTGCTTCTTCTACAAAAACCTGGATGACATCCTCAAATGTGCAGCCATCTAAAGTACTCCCCCGTATAGTATACGCCGAAGAAATCATCGGATTGACCGTAATCATATTGGTGTTACTAGCAATTATCGTGTTATTACTGATCCAATCTAATTGTGCAAAAGCATCGGCATCCGCAGTTGCATTCAAGAGAATCTCTTCCCCAGCTGTAATACTAATATCATCTCCAAGGTCTAGCATTGGGATATCAGGGGATTCTATAATTACTAAAGAATCCCATTCACAACCGTTACTATCTTGTATTTTTAATTGAAAAGTTCCAGCCTGGGTAAAGTTGAAACCATTACTAGTTTGAAAATCTCCACCGTTAAATGAATATATAAAAGGAGCATCGCCACCATCGACCTGATTTACCAGGAGACTTCCAGATCCAGTTTCATCACAGGAAGTTTGATTGAGTAAGAATTTGGCATTATTGATGGTTCTACCATTTCTAAATACGCTGATTTCGGCCGTTTGCTCACAGCCACTAGCCTGATTGAGAACATTGAGTGTGTACAGGCCTGCTTCACCAACGCTTATTCCGTTGGGTAATTCATTTAAAATTTGACCTCCGTTGCTTGACCAGTTTAAGGTCAGGTTTGCAAGGTCGTAATTACTACTGTTAGCAGTAATCAATACCTCCTCAATGCCACAATCCAGAACGGTATCTACTTCTAATGCAATAATTGGGATTAGATCATTTAGTCCCACGCTGATTTCTTGTTTATTTGAGCAAGCATTCATTGGGTTGGTTACGACTAGTTGATAGGTACCTTCTTGGCTGACATTAATATTAGATTGCGTACCAATGGTATTACCGGATTCATCCATCCAGGCCAATTCAAAGGACGGCATAAAATTAATGAATTGTGCTTCTAATAAACTTTGACTCTTGCCACACCCTAAAGGGCCATCACTTGTCAATTGAAATTGAGGAAGTTCCTGGTCTTGTCGGACCGGTACACTCAAGTCAATACTACATCCATTACCAGTGTCTAATATATTGAGTTGAAGTGTTTGGGGAAGATCCACCTCGATAGTAGGTTCATTACTTGATATACCAATCCCTAGCCAAGAGAAAACTGGGATAGCGCCACTTTCCGTGTTAGCACTAGAAGCATCAATGTTTATAGTGGGCTGGTCACAACCTAAAATAAATTGACTGGTATCTAAAACCAGTGTAGGTGCTATTCGTCCATCTTCAATTGTCAAAGCACTTCCATTAGTACAGCCCGTTAAGGTATCTGTAATAGATAACACATAGATGCCTGGCAAACGAACTTGTACATCAAATAAGACCGAGTCTCCAACAATCCCACCCATTGGGCCAGACCAGAAAGGTACGGTATTGGGTGCAGCACTAGCACTAAGACTAAGTGTGTCCTCCGAGCAGGTCAATAATGGTGCCGCTGGTAAATTAATAGCTGGGACCTCAATGGATTGAGTCACCAAAACACTATCCGTGCTTGAACAACCATTCTCCATATCCGTCACGCTTAGGTAGTAAAAACCTGGTTCATTTACCTGCGCTAAGTTCCCATTCACTTGGGTATTTGGGCCGCTCCAAGATAATTCATAACGGTTGCTATCTAGTGGGAAGGCCAAAGCTAAAGTAACTTCAGTTTGTGAACAACTAAGTGTTTCTGGTGGTGCAATGACGAAGTCAGGATCTATTTGATTATCATTTATCCTTACAGTCAGACTATCGCTACAATTTGTAAAAGTATTCTCTAATTCAAAGGTGTAAAAACCTGGTGCATCAACTTCCAGCATAGAACCTTCCTGTTTGGATATAGTTGTTCCCTGATCCGTAATGCCTTTCCAAGTGAAAGTGAAAGAATCTCGTGGTGCAAAACCAGCATCTAAGTTTAATGAAATTTGGGCACAGGAGATCGATTGATCTTGAATGATAGGAAGAGGAGGCAGTAGAGGAGGATGCAATACTTCTACCGTATCTAGAGCAGAACAGCCATTTTCTAAATCCACTACAAGCAATTGGAATGTACCTGTATCCTGAACGGTAATGCTTAAAGACTCGTTACCGGAGATAATGTCATTGGGCTGCCTAGATAGCCATCGGATTTCTATATCTGTACTTTGGCTCATTGCATTTCCCGTAAGGGTGAGCTGATCTGAATCACAATTGAAAGTCTGATCAATTCCCGCAGATACTTGTGGCAGTACTTGGTTGCGGGTCACATTTATGGTGTCGCTAGATGCGCAACCATTGGTTGGATTGGAAAGTGTCAATACATAATCTCCCGTTTGATCTACCATGATTGTAGATTGTGTAGGGGCATCAATTAATTGGCTATCCAAACCAGACCAGCTATAGGTCAAATTATTAGAGTCAGAAAAGATTAAAGCAGATAATTCAATTAACGAATCAGCACAGGTAATTACTTCGGGTGCTTTGATTTCAAATACAGGGGTCTCTAATCCTTGTACCATAATAGTATCTGAACTACTACAACTATTTCTAGGATTTTCAATTTCTAAAATATAAGTACCTCTTGCATCAATACTTAATATCGAAGTGTCTGCAAAGGTTAAACCAAATTCTGTTTTCCAATTATATACTAAACCCGTGTCATTCGCGGGGTTGGTCGCATCCAGATTAAGTACTGGGTCAAAGCAGGTTAAGGTAACATCGGGGCCTAAGTCAATTAAAGGGAAATCAATGTCTTCTTGTACTTCGATTAATAAGGTGTCACTTTGATCAAAGAAGGTATTCCTTGCAATGACTTGATAGCTTCCGGGACAATTCACATAAACTTGGGCTAAGGTGTTGTTACTTAAAATACATCCATTATTTGGACCGCTCCAAGAAAAAGCTAG
>CAXIDD010000364.1:0-5792 GCA_964021975.1 uncultured Saprospirales bacterium
TACTGTGGTTGATATTGCTGGCCTAAATACCGGTACCTACCGATTCCAATACAACATTAGTGCTGGAGCAGGATGTCCCGCGGATGAATCTGTTTTGACTTTAAATATTACTGGAGCAAATACAGTTGCCTGCCAAGATCAGGTCAATGCTATATTACAAGATGATTGTACTTATCTGCTTACAGTTGAAAATGTCTTAGCAGGCTCTACTTTATGTAACGACCAATTGGAAGTCCTGGTTTTTGATGTAGAAACTGGATTTTATGGGAATCTTTTGGGGGTAGACCAAGTTGGCAAATTACTAGATGTAGTTGTTTTTGAACAAGGTTGTCCAAACCCGGTGTGTACCAGTAGTATATTTTTAGAAGATAAAGGTATTCCAGATTTGAACACCATTGACTGGTTACCTGATGAAATCGACCTTTACTGCCATGATTTAGAATTTTTCGTGAATAATCCTTTGACTTGGACCGACCCCAATTATAAATACTATCTGGGAGGACCCATTATTAATGATTGTAGTGGTATTCAAGTATCCGTTACGGATCGGATCGCTTATCTGGACTGTGGGCCAGTTTATGCAGAGTTGCACAGAACATTCATCATCACAGATGCATCCGGTAATATTGGGAGTACTACTTTAAAAGCTGAGTTTAAATATCCAAGCCCTGATCAGATATCTAAATTTGAAGATATTGTGATTAATGACTGTACGCCACAAGACGCTATCATACCAGAAACCTATCCTTTTATTATCAATTATTTTGGGGACACAATTTATCTAAAAGAAGATGGCTGCAATTATTCTATTGGTTTTGAGGATCGAGAATTTATCGTTTGTGGAGGATCTCTAAAAATTGAGCGAGAAATTCGATTTTTTGATTGGTGTGAAGACCGTTATTTCCCAATTGATACGCTTGTGATCAAGATTGGTGATTTTGCTGCACCAGTCGTGACTAGCCAGACCGATACCGCAGAAGTTGCTGTTTCTCCTTTTCAGTGTACGGCCACCCTTAGTATTAACGAAGCTGATTTAGAACGGCAATTATCCATAGAAATTGAAGATTGCAACACCGGCGCAATCAGCATAACTGGAAAAATAGAGAGCTACCTGATCAATCCTAATTTTGTAGATAGCTCTTTTCAAAAAGGAAGTGCCATCAATACCGGGTTTTACATCAATAATATCCCTGTTGGTTTACATAGGTTAATAATGACGCTTTCAGACGGCTGTAAATCTGAAGGTGTGGATACGGTGTATTTTAGGGTAGTAGATCAGACGCTGCCCGTTATGAATTGTGATGATCGAATTTTAGTTTCGATGAGTGAAGGTCCCTATGCCCAGATTGCCTTCAGTGATATAGATGAGGGGAGTCAGGATAATTGTGAATTAAGCCAATTAAAAATAAGAAGGCAAGTGGCATCCGAAGCTTACCAATTCTTTGACTATAATAACAATGGTGTTATACTAGGAGAGGAGTTGGATCAGGAAGGTTTTACCCGCTTTGACGATGAACGGACTAATGGCGCCTATGTAGAATATTACTGTAGTGATTTAGAGAACC
The DNA here is from genome assembly GCA_964021975.1 of uncultured Saprospirales bacterium. Classification (GTDB taxonomy): domain Bacteria; phylum Bacteroidota; class Bacteroidia; order Chitinophagales; family Saprospiraceae; genus DATFKA01. The sequence continues at coordinate 1,566 of CAXIDD010000364.1, forward strand.
CTCAGCAAACAGTAGAATTATGGGGATGGGATCGTCATGGGAATGCTAGTAATTGCTGGTCAAATATCTTACTCGAAGATAAAATTCCTCCCGCTTGTCGAGCACCTAAGGATACGGTAGTCGCTTGTTACGATTTTTTAGTTCCTAAACTAGATTTATTGGGCACAGCAGAATTATTGGGTACCAACTGTGGAGGAACAAGCATCGAAACACTACCCACCATAGAAGAATTGAACCAATGTGGCGCTGGTACCATTGTTCGACGTTTTCAAGCCATTAAAAACCAAGGTACTGATCGAGAGTTGGTAGGGCCAATTTGTGTGCAAACAGTGACCATTCAAAATATTCAGGACTACAGCATTTGTTTTCCTGCGGATGTGAAAGTCAATTGTGAATCTGATCCAAACCTGCCTGGGCCACAAATTGATCAAAATGATTGTGCTTTATTTGCACAATATCAAGAAGATATTCGATTAGAAACGGTTAATGATGCTTGTTACAAAATCCTTCGTACCTATGAAGTAATCAATTGGTGTGAGTATACCCCTGATGATCCTGCCATTATTATTGGCAGAGATGTAGACGATGATCAAAAGCCCGGAGATGAAGGCATATGTATTCTGGTTCGGCCAAATGGTTTAGTTTACTTAGATCAGAATAATATAGAAACGGATGTCATTCCAAATTTGAAAGGTTATTGGGTCAACAGCCAAGAAAATGAAGCATTGAAATCTACCGGTTTTTGGAAATACACCCAACACATTAAGGTAGTAGATGAAACGGCACCTGAGCTTGTTTTTGCTGACAGTCTGCAATTTCCTAGTAGAACCTTGGATTCGGAGGGTAACTGTTACGGTGTAGTAGAAGTTCCTTTCTCAGTTATAGAAACTTGTAATTCTTATCTCTCTTTTCAACTTGCTTTGGATGCTTTTAGTAGAGGAGGAACGCCCATCCCACTAGAAGAGACTCATCTGTCAGGGACTTTCCCTAACTACAAGATTTCGGGTGATTTTCCGATTGGTCAGCATCAATTTCTAGTGGAGGCTAATGATGGTTGTGGAAATATAGCTAAGGTTGAAATTCCTTTTGAAGTGATAGATGATAAGGGACCTGCACCAATTTGTGCAGATGTCATCGTGGTTAATATGTCTTATTTAGAAGCCGAAGGAGACTTAATTCCTCAAGCAAGCGTAGATGTCCAGGCTTTCTTACAAAGTCCTATTTTTGATTGTACAGGTCAAGGTGAAGGAGGTCTAGTAAGTGATTTTTCAATTAACCTTCAGGATAGTAGTGTTTTAAGAGATCAACAATTTTTATCTTTTGATTGCAGTAGCATCGATGAATTTGTTCCAGTAGAAGTTCATGCCTGGGATGAAGAAGGGAATCATGATTTCTGTAAAACCTTTGTACAGGTGCAAGACAATCAAGCTTTATGTAATGAAGGTCAAGGGATGGATGGCGTCATTCAAGGTGTTATTCAGACTGCTAATGGCTTAATGGTTGAAAACGTAAGCATAAATTTATATGGAGAAGGGGGGGAGGTAATAGCAACCAATAATGATGGTAGTTTTTCCTTTTCTCAACTTAAAGAAGGGCAAGAATACACCGTTGAACCGATTAAAAACGACGATTTTCACAATGGTGTAAGTACTTTAGATCTGATTCAGATTCAACAGCACATTTTAGGATTTGAATTATTAGTTAATCCGTATAGTATAATAGCGGCTGATATTAATAATTCAAAGTCTATTTCTGCAATCGATTTGATCCAGTTGAGAAAATTGATTTTGAATATTGACGATCGATTTCCCAATAATACCAGCTGGCGTTTTATTGAAGCGAACTATGCTTTCCCAGACCCCTCCAACCCTTGGTTGGAAGTATTCCCAGAGGTCGCTATTATCGAAGAAATAGAAGCTTTAAATGATATTGGGTTTATCGCGCTAAAAGTAGGAGACGTTAATGCCAGTGCCCAAACGAATAGCAGTACAGGTAATACGGATCCTAGAAGTCAGGAAACTCAATATCTGAAAGTTGATGAAATAGCCATGCAGCGAGGTGCAGTGTATAGCGTTCCGATTCGGATCGCAGATATTGAAAGAATGCAAGGCTTACAGGGGACCTTTCTGTTTGATGCTTCGGTAGTCCAATTGCAAGATATTGATTATGAGTTGATTAACCCGCAAGAAGTAGGCTTGATGTTAGACGAAGGGAAATTTTCTTTCAGCTGGAATAAGTTATCAGGTAACCAGAATTTTAATAACAATACCTTAATTTCATTGCGCTTTCAGGCTTTAGAAAATGTCTTTCTAAGTCGGGCGCTAGAACTAAATTCCAGTATCACCGCAGCAGAAGCGTATACGCCGTTTGCGGAGCGTATGGATTTGGCTTTGGTATTCAATGATGGCTTAGGACAAGTAGCTGCCGATCAGCTTGACCAAAATTATCCCAATCCTTTCCATAACCAAACCGTTTTTCCTTACTTCTTGGAAAGTCCCGGAACCGTCCAATTTGATATTATTAATAGGCAAGGACAAATTATTTGGCAAAGGTCTAAATCCAATGCTGCTGGGCAACATCAATTAGAAATTTCTTCGGCAATCTTACCAGCTAAAGGGATTTACCAATTACGTATGCAGACTGGAGATCAAACAAAGTATCGGTCCTTTATCTATCAGTAGTATTAAGTCTATTGAATAGTGTACTTGTATTTTGAAATTATCGTTCTATCTTTAGCCGACAATTAATTCTGTTTAGAAGAGCTTCAAATAATCTATCCGAATTTAATTCGTCAGTTGAGATAATAATATGAAGTACGAATACTTAATAGCGAGCAAGGTAGCCACCGGTCGCAAGAAATCATTTACCCGTTTAATCATCCGTATTGCAATCGTTGCGATTGCCTTGAGTATGACGGTAATGATCTGCTCTACCGCCTTAATTTCTGGTTTTAAACAAGAGATTAGTGGTAAGATATTTGGCTTTTGGGGGCATATTCATATTACTGGCTCTAGTATTTATCAATCTCTAGTAGAAAATGACCCGATCAGTATTGATCAACCTTTTTATCCTGATTTACTAAAAGACGAAAAAATAGAATTTGCCCAGTCCAATGAATTTTTAGGTAGAACCTACGAGCGTTGGGTAAGCACCAAAGGTGGTATTAACCACATTCAGGTATTTGCCTTGCGTTCGGGAATCATTCAGGCTAATGACGAAATTGAAGGCATTGTCCTTAAAGGGGCTGGTTCAGATTTTAAGTGGGCATTTATTGAGCAATATTTGCAAGAAGGAGAATTGCTGTCTTGGTCTGATACCACTACATCAAATGGTATTTTAGTCTCTCGTCAAACCGCAGACCGCTTGAAGTTATCCGTTGGGGATCGGATCAGGATTGTTTTTGTAGAAAAAGATGAACCCATTCAGCGCGTATTTAATGTGAAAGGTATCTTTAAAACAGGCTTAGAAGAGTATGACTCCAGGTTTGCTTTGGTAGATATCCGTAAAATTCAGCAGCTAATGGGGTGGCGTGAAGATCAAGTGGCCGGCTTTGAAGTCTTTGTTGATGATATTGACGATTTAACCCCCATTGCGAATCACATCTACTACGAAGAATTGCCCAATGAATTATACGCAGAAACCATCGAAGAAAAGTTTCGGGAAATTTTTCAGTGGCTGTCGCTCCAAAATATCAATGAAGTAGTCATCATGACCTTAATGATTATAGTAGCCATTATTAATATGATTACAGCATTGCTAATATTGATCTTAGAGCGTACCAATATGATTGGAACACTAAAAGCCTTAGGTAGTTCCAATTGGAGTATCCGAAAGATTTTCTTGTATTATGCCGCCTATATCATTGGTTTAGGTATCTTTTGGGGCAATTTGATTGGTTTAGGATTGTGTTTTTTACAAGACCGATTTAAACTCATCACCCTGGATGAGAAAAGTTACTATCTAGATTATGCACCAGTCGATATTGATTTTTGGTCCATATTATTTTTAAATCTTGGTACCTTAGTTGTCGTACTCTTGTTCTTAATTATTCCTTCTTATTTAGTAACTCGGATTAGCCCCATTAAAGCGATTCGATTTAAGTAATAAGAATTATTTATAGCATCATGGAAACAGAAGTTTTTAAAAATAAAATTATAGATTCAGTAGGGAAAGGTGCTGATTATGAAGCCATCAAAAAGCAACTGCAAGCGCAACGAATACCGGATG
>CAXIDD010000365.1:0-5788 GCA_964021975.1 uncultured Saprospirales bacterium
TTAGTTGCTATTTTGGCTTTTTTGGCAGCAGTCGGTAGTCATTTCTTTTTTCCTAAGTAAAATTAAATGAATAACCTACTCTAAGAAACGCCATTTAACACCAATTCGTAAGCCACTGGAATTTGGGAAAGGATAAAAAGCAGTTGGATAATAAAAACGCCAGTTATCCGGATTACTTAGATCAACGACTTGCATTTCTTGTTCGCCCGTCTCTGGATCAATCACAGGATTACCATCTGTATCCGTGACACCTTCCATTTCATCCCCAATAAAAAAGTTACGCAAATTTTCTAGCCGGACGTACGCTCTGAATTTAGTAATCCGAAAGCTCAGGTGAAAGTCTGCCAAAGGAATAAAACCTTTTAACTCCTGTTCATTTTGAAGCCGAAAATTACCAATTGCAGGGCTATAAGTATTTGCAAAATAAGCACTGCGATACCGCACATCAAGCCCTATTTTAATGTCCAGAATTTGTCTAAACCATTTATCCTTGTAATACAAACTGTGTTTTCCAAAAAGCTCCGGCAATCTTACAAAATCTTCTGAACTGGTTTGAAACACCACTTGATTGTCTAAAAATACTTTTCCTACCTGAAAGCGTTTTCGGGCCGCTAATTGTAAAATATTGACGGTTGCTCTGGATTGTTGCGCCTGCCCCAATTCATCAAAATAAACCATATTATTGACTAAATGATAGGTTCCTGTAACGGAAAAATGGCGTTGTGGTATAGCATAGGTCGCCTCCAATTGGTTAGAAAGCGTCTTTCTAAAAGGATTTTGCCAAAGGGACTGTTGAGAAAGATCCCAACGTTTGTAAATCAAACTCGGTTCTGATAGCTGATTAACAAATTTACCACTCAACACTCCTAGTCCACCTAGGTCAAGACTCAACTTAGCTTCTACTCGAAAGTCACCAATATTATCCAGTATACCCAAATGTCCAGCCGTTTCAAGGCGCAAGAATTTCGTTGGTAAATAATGCCATTTTCCCGTAAGGAAAAGGTTATTGATCGTAGAGTCTCCCGTTTCTTGACTAAGCAGATGCAGTTTATGAGTCAAACCCAGTTCTAATAAACCACGAGATTCCTGGGGTAATTGACTGTTTCGTTCTTCTGGTTTATAGGTTAATAAGGAAAAACTATTTTCCAGTTTTCGATGCTCTAGATAATACCGCAGCCCCCTGATATCGGTCAGGAGTTCCCCATAGAAATCTGGATTAAGACTAGGACTAGTCTCAAAAAACTTATAGGAACTCTGCTCAAAACGGATGGTGTGGCTCAGTAAAAATACCTGCTTACTAAAAATACCTGGCTTGCGGACGGGTAAGCGAGCAATGCTATCTGCTTTTAGCCTTTCCAGTCGCTGTCTGACTTGTAATAAAGAATCCAGACTACGTTGAATAGAATCTTGGGTCGTAGCAGAAGTATCTGCCTCCAGTTGTCGAGTGGGTCTTCTAACCGGCGGTGGTGCAGGAGGATCAACTATTACCGGTTTGCGCATATTAAAAAACTGGGTATACTGGAAAGCATTATAACGGTATACCGTACGGGCCGTTTCTGTCTGTACTTCAGCTGAAGCAGGTGTAGAAAAAGCACCTTCGAGTTCGGGTTCCGTAACGAGCCCCCCGTTTTCTTCTTGTTCATTTTTGTTAGAACTAAAGCCAATAAAGCCTCTGTATCTTCCAGAGTTATCTTGAACTGCCAGTCCAAGGTTTAAGGCTGTATTTCGGACCCGCTGATTATTAAACTGAATACGGGACGCCGTCTGAGTCATACGGTGGTAATCCAAACTAAGATTGGTTCCTTTTGAGAAATTTCGAGCAAATTGCACCTTAATCCGTGCATCTGCTTGATCTCCACCTCGATCATATTCAGTATTGGTAAAAGGTTTTTCTACGCGGTAAAAACGTAGACTATCAATGGTCCGACGATAAATATCAAATTGGTGCAATCCTACATCAAAACCTTGCATGGCACGGCCTTCATAAACGATAGGTTGCGCTGCCGAACCAAGAATACCTAAATTTACATAATCGTAAGCTCGCATCCGTGCAGGGTCCAGCTGGTGGGTATAATTTCCAAGCAAGCTATCTTTGAAGGGTTTTTCGCGAAAGAATTGCTGTGGGTGATAATAAAAAACCTTGAAGGTATCTAATACCGCCTCGCGCTGAGCAGTATCTACTTGTTGATTATTTCGTCCGCTCCCAAAATTGCGGTTACTACCGGGTATTTGTCCCCATGCTTGTTCGGAACAAGCCAACAGGCAAAAAACCAAAAGACAGAATCGGAAAGTAGTATTCAACAAAATAACTTCATTTCTATGCCAAAACTCGGCGATGATTGAATAACGCCCCGTTCTGATTATTTGTAGCAGAACGAGGCGTTATTTAAGAAAACTTTATCAATTCAATCTTCTTGTTAATCTTCTAACCCGATCACAGCAGGGTTCATCCCCATATTAGAGAAACCTCCATCGTGGTAAAGGTTTTGCATGGTCACCATCTTGGTAAAGTCACTGAATAAAGAGAGGCAGTAATCTGCGCAGGTTTCCGCAGAGGCATTACCTAAGGGAGACATTTTTTCAGCATAATCAAAAAACTCACTAAACCCTTTGACACCGCTACCAGCTGTAGTCATAGTTGGCGATTGGGAGACGGTATTTACCCGCACCTTACGCTTCGCCCAATGGTATCCAAAACTACGGGCAAATGACTCCAACAAAGCTTTTGACTCCGCCATCTCGCTATAGTCTGGAAAGGTCCGTTGAGCAGCGATGTAAGATAAGGCCAAGATAGAGCCCCACTCATTCATTGCATCCAAATGCCAAAGAGACTGCATGACTTTATGGAAAGAAATAGCAGACACATCAAAGGTCTTTTTCATCCATTCGTGATTCAAGTCGGTGTAATCTTTTTTCTTACGTACGTTTACAGACATACCAATGGCGTGACAGACAAAGTCAATTTTACCGCCCAGGATTTCCATAGATTTTGTAAAAAGATTATCCAAATCTTCCATACTGGTCGCATCTGCGGGAATGATCTCCGCATTCAAACGAGCACCAATTTCATTGATTGTTCCGAAGCGCATCGCAACTGGCGCATTGGTTAAGGTAATAATGGCACCTTCTTCTACACAACGTTCCGCTATTTTAGTAGCGATTGACTTGTCATCTAAGGCTCCAAAAATAACTCCTCTTTTTCCTGCTAATAAGTTATTTCCCATGATTTTTACTTGGTATTGTTCGATAATAAATCACTTTAATATAGTCCCTCAAAGGCTAATTCTAAAAGTGTATACTTCAATTTTAGTCAGCAAAGTTAAGTAATGCTGTAGATAATACTAAAAACTCCAATTATTTCTTGCGGATCAAGTCCTTTGCATTCTCCAATGCCGAGGTACTTGGTGGATCTTGACTAAGCATAGTCGCAATTGCGTGCACTCTTGGTTCACCAGGCTCTAATGACTTCACTTTGGTTATGGTTCGGTCCGTTTTGACCTTTTTATAAACAAAGAAATGACTATCTGCTTTCGAAGCAATCTGGGGGGAGTGCGTGATACAAACCACCTGATGCTCATCAGATAAAGTCCGCAGGATATTCCCCATTTTCAGGGCTACATCTCCTGAAATACCAGTATCGATTTCATCAAAAATCAAGGTTGGTAAGGGGATAGCACTAGCTACTAGAGATTTCGTCACAAGCGCTAAACGACTCAATTCACCACCTGATGCTACATCCTTAATCTCTTGTAGCTTACTGCCCTTATTCGCTGCAAATAAGAAGTGGACCTCATCCCAGCCACTTGGGCCAAAATCCTTTAACACCTGGAAAGAAACCTCCATACGTGCATGTTCCATGGCAAGTAAGGATAAGCGATCTCTAACTTTATTTTCAAAGGATTTGACGACGGACTTACGGCGCTCACTTAGTTTTTTGGCTAATTCAATGAGTTTGCCTTCTTGTGTATCAATACTTTTCTTGAGTCCCTGAATTTGTTCTTCCAAATCTTCCAGGCTAGCCGTTTGACTTTGGAGTTCTTGCTGAACATTTAATAAGCCCTCAATATCATTAACAAAATGTTTCTTTTGAAGCCGGTAAATTTGATCCAAACGACTTTGAATTTCTTCAATTCTTTGTGGATTGTATTCTATGCTTTCTGCGACATCTTCCAGCTCTCTGCTCAAGTCTTCTAGCTCAGCGGTAACGGCATCGAGGCGCTCGTTCAGTTGGTTTAATTTGCCATCTACTTCCCGAAATGGGTGCATCTGTACATTGATCTCCTCTAGCTGACCAATAACGGACTGTTCTTGCTCAACCAATGTCATATAGGCAGTACCTAAGGCTTTTTTGATGCCCTCCGCATTATTGAGTCGATTTTGTTCTTCTTCGAGCAAATCTTGTTCGCCCACTTCTAAAGTGGCTTCTTCTAATTCATTGAGTTGAAAAGCTATAAACTCCGCTTCTTTGGTGGCATTTCGGTTTTGCTCTTCTAAATCAGCCAGTTGCTTTTTATCGCGTTGATACTGCCGATAAGCTTTTTGATACTTTTGTAGTAAAGCTTTGTTTTCGGCTAAAGCATCTAACATCTTTAATTGAAAAGAAACTTCATTTAAATCTAAGGTGTCAAATTGCTGATGCAGATCGATCAGCTCTGCCGAAAGATTTTGTAGTACTTTCAGTTTTACTGGAGTATCATTAACAAAAGCTCTGGATTTTCCAGAAGGACTAATTTCTCTGCGGACAATCAGCTCTGTATCATGGTCCAGTTCTTCGTTTTCAAAGAAGAATTGCAAATTGTATTTAGCAATGTCAAAAGTACCTTCAATGATGCATTTTTGATCTTCTTCGTAAAGCGTTTTAGTATCCGCTCTTTTGCCCATAATTAGCCCAAGTGCACCTAATAGAATCGATTTACCGGCACCAGTTTCTCCTGTAATAATGGTGAGGCCTTCGGAAAATTCCATTTCCAATTGCTCGATAATCGCATAATTTTTAATAGAAAGACGTTGAATCATAGTTAGATGTAAGAGTCTGTTTCCTGCTATTGGTGGCAAGGGAATGAACTATAGGTAAACTATACCTTTTTAATTGTTGCATTCCTAATGCAGCGCAAAAATAACTGATTTGCAGAGAAAACCATTACTTTTGCGATAGAATAGAAAAAAACCATCAACTTAAAAACATAAAAAATTTTAGATACATATGAAAAGAATCATCTTAGTAAGTTTATTAGCTCTTGCATTTGTTGCTTGCCAGCAGGATGGAGCTTCTAGTTGGCCTGAATTAGATTTAATGGACAGAGGATTTCCAATTACCGTAAAAGCTCCAGATAGTGCCACGGTCAAAGTTGTGGACAATTCCTTTTTAAAAGACATTACCATTGATAGTCCAGATGAAAATTACCACATCCAAATTTATGCTTCTGATGCAGAAACGGATGACATTGCGATTATCAAATCCGATTTAATTTTGGATGTACGCCGCAATCCTTATTTTTCTAAAATTATGGAAGAAGATGAGCGAGGCTTTGTCTACGAATTGACTATTGATTCAACGAATTACTACAGCTTTCGACACATCCATGTGCAGGGAGATTTAGAGTTTATTTTTGAAACTGGTCTGGCACATACTTTCAATTTGGAAGAAGCTAAAGTGTTGCGACAAGCTGTTCGGCAGGCAGAATAGTGGGGTATTAATTGCACATAAAAAAACCTGTTTGGTCAAAGACCAAACAGGTTTTTTTATCATTCATGATAAAACACAAGATAGAGACGTTGCAATGCAACG
>CAXIDD010000366.1:0-5777 GCA_964021975.1 uncultured Saprospirales bacterium
TGGCACTTTGTTCTACTTGCCATATCTATGTAGAATCAGACCACGAGCTACCGGAAATGCGGGAAGATGAAGAAGATATGCTGGATCAGGCCTTTTTTGTGGAAGATAACTCTCGTTTAGGCTGTCAGCTATCCATTCAAGAATATATGGAAGGAATGGTACTCCGCCTTGCTCCGGAATCGGAATTGGATTAGTGATTCCTAGTCTATTCGTTGTGTACCAATAGACTAGGAACTAGATTTCGCTTATTGTGTTTTGACCAAGCGCTTTCCTACTCGCGTACCATCAACGTCAAGCATAAGGATATAGGTGCCTGCTGCTAAACCACTAATGTCTACGGGCTTTTGCAAAGTACTTATTTGGCCTAAATTTTTCCGGCCATAGCTTTTCCCTAACAAGTCAATAATTTCGTATTGGACCGTTTTATTTTGTGAAAATTGCAAGTAAAGGTTGACCTCATCTTTAGCAGGGTTAGGAAACAGTTCAATCTGACTAGATAATAAATCTTGGTCTTGAGTACTCGTAGCTATGCCTGCTTTTACCTCTACAGTCTGTACCGCCATATTACTACAGCCCGAAGCATTGGTTCCAAAAAGTGTTACATTATATATTCCTGGTTCTGTGTAGTTATAGCTTGGATTGGGTTCAGTGGAGGTGAAACCATCTCCAAAACTCCATTTATAACTTACAAGATCTGTAGAATTACTGGTGAAACTAATTAATGCTCCTCCTTGATCATCAAGGTCTACCACATAACTATCAGCCATAAATGCTACATCAGGAGCCATCCCTGTATTATCTACCTGGATGTTGGCAACTATCCGACCACAACTATCTTCGTATTCAATATTCCAATCATAGAAATAGGCATAAAAAGTAGCTACGGTACCTTTGGATCGATTGATCCGTACGACATCCTCAATGATGTACGGGAATTTAGTTTGATTAGTCGTGACGGCTAAACCATTGCCCACACTCATCAATAATTCTAAATCTTCTCCTGGAAAGACTTCAAAATTAAGTTCCATTTCTTGCTCCCCAGCGCTAGTAATAGGAATAACCCGCTGCTGAAGTTCTCCATCCGGCCTTTTTAACTGAATAATGCGTACTCCAGGGGATTCTGCAAATATTTTTACGGATTTTAAAAGAAAGGAAGCATCCGCATCAAAAACTAAGCCCGCACTTTGACTGAGAAAGGTATTGGGACCGAGATCTGCTCTTTCCATACCAACTTTGCCAGGCGTACTTATGGAAGCATAAAGCGTAGTATCGCTTTGTACATTTTCTAATAGAATTGTATTACCTTCTGCGACTAAATTTCCGCGTACTATAGCATCATACCATCGCAAGACGCCAGGAAGTTCACTAGTGGCCGTAATCATACTTTGGCCACCCTGACAGATTTGTTGTCCGGTAACCATTATTTGCGCACTATTCGCGTCGGGTACTACATTAACTTCTGTTTTGATAAAATTGTCTAATGAACGTAGATCAGCTCTACCATTGACCTTTTCAATACCTATTTGTACCGTATAATTTCCTGTGAAAGCGTTAACGGGCTCGATGACAATCTTTTTAGTTGTACCGGGCTCAATTCTGCCGGTCCAGGTAGCGGTTCCTAGATTACTTCGGTCATTTTCTCGCTGATAAGTAACATCTAAACTTGTGATATCTTCTGATCCATTATTAGCAACCGTTAAAAAAGATTGAATCATACGGTCACAATCTTGATTGCGGGTTTCTACATCTACCAAGATCGCGTCATTATTAGATCGAAGAGCTGGTGTAGGCGTATTCCCTTGTTCAATCAGCCAAGTGTAGGCTGCGTAGACATCAATAAGACCAGCTCCATAAGCATTGTCTTCACCAGGAGGGCCAAGGTCTTTTGCTGATTTTAGGAGGGCTTCATTTAATTGACGACCAGTTAGCTTAGGAAAAGCTTCTTTCAATAATAAAAAAGCACCCGATACATATGGTGTTGAGAAGGAGGTGCCGGGCACACTTTCATAACCATTAGAGGGCCGAGTTGTCCGGATATTGTTACCTGGAGCAACGACCTCTGGCTTAATGATATTTGGTCCGTCGATACAACGGGAAGGACCCCGTGCAGAAAAATCAGAAACGGTATTATCATTATTTACAGAGCCAACTACAAAGGGAACATATAAATCAAAACTTAGAGAGGCTTGGAAAGAAATAGAACTTTCTTCTGGACCAGAATTGCCGGCAGAAAAAATGACACTAATTCCTGCTGCATCAAGAGCTCTAATAATATTCTCATAAGCACTATTTTGACAATCTCTCGAGCTATTGAAACCAGAACTGCCGTATGAGTTATTGATTACATCTGGTATATCATCTGTAGTATTTGGATTGCCATCAGGATCTAAAGCGAACTGTAGATTTTCAATAGGCGTGAGTGTTTCTCCTTCTAATTCACATTGATTGCCTTCACTATCGGAGAAAGGAGAAGGGCCATTAATATATTTTGCATTAAAAGCTACTCCTAATGTATCATTAAATAAACGGTCTATTCCAACTACTAGGCCTACCACATTTGTCCCATGACTAGAGCATATTTGTCCACTAATCTCTCCGGTATAGGCTTGTTCTATAGGCGCATTATTATAAAAGAATTGAGTTTTAAGGGCTCTATGAGTAAAATCAATATCATTGTCAATTACCATAACTTTAGTTCCATAACCAGTATAACCCAATTCCCACATTTTATGAGCTTGGATAGCGGTAAGGCCAGGCTCTCGACCATTGGGGGCAACCACAGCATCAAATGAGGTCTTGGAATGGTTGTCTATTTGATCAACTAGTGCTGCCTCGATGCGCTGTACGTTAGGGTGCTTACTCAATTGAGAAAGGTAGGTGCCAGTAGCTTCTACAATAATCATATTGGTGATCCAGAGAGGTCTAATGCTCCCCGGTACTACTTCCGGCGCCTGCTGAAGTTCGTTGAGTAATCGACTTTGAGTTTGATCAGCCTTGTTTTTTAAGGCAGTAACAAGCGTCCGCGCACGCTGTGCTTTATTGGCCCTTAGAGAAGTGAATTGCTGATTGAGGGATCTAATATCTACTTGATCTTTCAATAAGATATAGGCCTGTAAGGTTTGTTGGGGGGCTACTGTGATGGCTAACTCAAGGGCATCATCCAGTACTTCCTGGTTATAAGAAGGTTGTTGGGCAAACGCAGTTGAGTAAATTAGGGTACTTAAAAAGAAAACAAAGGCTGCCTTTGTTATTTTAGATCGGTTCATGTGACACTATGCTTTTTTCAAAAAAATAAGATCAATATGCAAAGTATATAAATACACATTGTATTTAATGTCAGAGCTATACTATTGGTTCGTACTACAAAAAAACAATAATTTATTGGAAAAGGATGTCAGATTAAGGTGATTTAAAAAGATTTGTCAGGTAGAAGCAAAATTTAACCACTAATTTATTAACCGAATAGATTGATAAGCGTCCGATAATCGTCAAAAGGCGCATTCTTTTGTTTCATTTCTAAAAGGTCTAAAGTATCTCCATATACTTCTTCTAAGGCCGCGGCCGTTCGCTCGCTGCGGACTTCAATGACCCCCTCTCGAATTTGGTCTATCCGCCAATTGTAGGTTTTGCGCATTTTATCGATGATCTGTTCATAAGTTTGTACCGTATCCAGATCTGGTGTGATGGCTTCTACCTCTTGAAAAGCTTCTTGGTTCCGTGCAATTAACTCTCCTCGATCGATAATAAAGTAGGCGGTATGTGCCCAATTATCAGTTGGATTTAATAGGTAAGCATAAAGCACCAACTGAAGATCTTCTTGATTACGGATCATAGCTCTTCTTCTACTAATACCTCGCCATTTTAAATCTAAGATGGCCCACTCTGTTCCTCTTCGTAGGATTAAATCTGCCCTTCCTTTAATTTGACTTTTTTCAAAATGGCCTTCTAGGTCTTTTTCTAAGCCAAATATTTCCCATCCATTGCTTTTTAGTGAGTCTAACAAACTCCAGGCTGCAAATTGGACTTTTTTAACAAAAGACACGCGTAAGGGCTCCTTCCCATAAAGCAGTAAAACTGCCCCTTCTTGATAAAATAATTTTGTAGCAGCTTGATCTATCCATTGGTAGACTTGCATTTTAGACCATTCATAAACTTTAGGCTCTAATAGCAATTTCTCTAATAATCGATGGGCTAAGTTACCTTGTAAAGTTGATTCAGGTGTAATACTGAGGATGGGCGATTTACGTAAGCCTAAAAGGTACTTAAAAACCCATTGGTAAGGATAATAAAGTAGGGTTTCTAAGCTAGTGAACGTCTCTGTTTCTCTGGTTGCCAGCTGAGCTGAGGTGGGGACATTGATGAAGTTTTGGGTAACTCCTAAAGGTCGTGGTGTCAGTTGGACACTTTCCGGTAAATGGAAGTATCGTTGCAGGCGCGCACGATCTTCAGGGATATCAATGTTGAAGTAAATATCGGGCAGATTGCTGATCGCAGCTTCCATATTCCCCATTAGGGGATGGGCTTGTACCTCTTTACCTTCAACAACGCTTGGAATCAAAAATATCAATTGATTTTGCGTCCATAAAACAGCTTGTTTTCTTTGCCAAATTAATTGCTGGTTTTTGTCTTTGGGTTGTTGTAAGTAGACCTTTTGTTGTTGTAAGTAGGCTAATTCCGACTGATACCACTTAGAGAAAAAGTAAGCTGGTTCATGCTGGACAAAGTTCCACCATAGTGTTTTTTCGGTAGGTCCATAAATGGCATCGGATTGGGTGACTACCGGTAAGGCTTCCAACTGCTTTTCATTAAGTAGTAAAGGGGCTGGTTCGTAAATAGTACGGACCACCCGTTCTAATTCTAGCCGAGAAAGTTCTTGTTCTGGTAATTCCTCTAGGAGCTCTTTGATTTTTAGTGCCTTATCGGCCAACGTCAACAAAGGATCATAGAGGCTTTTTCCTTCTTTGGCAGACTCCCTTGCCCAAATGGAGAGAAAGTCAAATATCTGAATGACTTCTGATTTTAAGGCGCTTGCTTTTGCATCAAACTGCTGGCGTTCAAACCAGAACCGATACTGCATTTTAATTTTTTCTTTGTCGTCTGGTGCTTTTGGGAATCGTTCTTCCAGACTGGCAAAATAACGCGCAATCATAACTTTCCAGCCTTCACTATTGATACCAGGGGATTGAGCAATTTGCTGGCCGATGCGAAAGGCCAATTCATTATCTAAGGGCTGTACAGGCAAGGAGACAAATTCCAATATTTTATATGGGTCTAAGGGGCTCCAAAGGAAACAGGTCGCTAGTTTTAGTAATTGTAAAGGCGGCCTGCTTAATGAGGTGGCACGAATTCCAAGGCTAGGCAATCCTTCCTGGATAAAAGCATTGTCTAATACTTGTGCTGGCCCTGAGAGGAGCATGGTTGGTTTTAAGTTAGTGTTTTTACGAACCAAACCTGCAAAAAAAGCAGCGAGGTCGGTATCTCTTTTACCTTTAATAAATAAAAGACTGCCATCACCTTGCGCATCAAAGGTGTCTTTTTTTTGGCCTTGCAATAAGGTTTGTAATTGCTGTAAATCATCACCGCCTTTGATGGAAGGAGGGGTAGGACCTATTAACTTCAATCCATGATGATTAAGTACCTGAAACAGTCTTTGGTAGGCAGGACTCAATAATTGCAGGGGCTCTACGTAATGCAATTCCTGAAACGGCAACTGAGCTTGTGGAATTGATTCGATAATGGTTTCTAGTCGATTTGCAAATCCAGGAGTAAGTTGTAAA
>CAXIDD010000367.1:0-5769 GCA_964021975.1 uncultured Saprospirales bacterium
CTTTTATTTTCTTTACCTAACTTTAAAGCCGGAAGCATTACATTTTTCAATACAGAAAACTCTGGCAATAAGTAATGAAACTGAAAGATAAACCCAATTTTTTCATTTCTGATCCTTGCTAAAAAATCTTTGCTCTGGTGGGACAATTGCTCCCCGTCAATAACCAGGTCTCCTTCATAGTCGGTATCCATCGTAGAGAGGACATACAAGAGGGTTGATTTCCCACAACCAGATTTCCCCATAATGGAAACGAACTCTTTTCTTTGGATTTGAATGGAGATGTCCTTTAGCACATGAAACTTGGTCGGTTCAAGAAAGTATTTATTGATATTTTTAGTTTCTAGAATTGGATTCATGCTCTTTGTCATTGACCTCTAATAATTTCAATTGGGTCTATTTTTTGTGCTTTCCGAGCAGGTAAATAACCAGCTAGGAAAGTAGAAATTAAAGCAAATAGAAAACCAGTAACATAAAAGATGGGGTCGTAATTAATTGGATAAGTCTCCACGGTAGGTAAAGCTTCCGTTTCAAAAGGGATGGCATCGATAATTAAAGAAATTCCATACCCCATACTGATTCCTAAAATCGAGCCCAGCAGTCCAATGAACAATGCTTGGAAAATGAAAACATACATGACATCCAAGCCGGTAAAACCCGTTGCTTTAAGAATAGCGATGTCATTCATTTTTTCATAAATAAACATATTCAGTATATTATAAATCCCAAAGCCTGCCACAATTAACAAAGTAATGGACACTCCATAAGAAATAAGGGTCCTTATATCCGATCCTGTATCAAACTGAGCATTGGCGGTATTGATGTCCAATGCTTCAATTTCATAAAGATTCTCTATGCGTTTAGCAAAAGGAACTGCTGCCTTGATATCATTGAGTTTCACATGTATTCTGCTGATGTAACTTCCTCCGGCATTTAAGATTTGCTGCGCCATTTTTAGATTAACGTAACTCTGTACATCATCTACTTCTGCTAAGCCACTTTGATAAATTCCTCCAATGTTCAATGAAAAAGTAGCTCCACTAGTACTGGAAACTTGAATATTCTCTCCAACTGAAAGGGATAATTTCTGGGCGATCCCACTTCCTAACAAGATGCTGTTTTTCCTTTTCAATAAACTATTCACATCACCTTCTACGATATAATTTCCAAAGTTAAACAAGCGGGTTTCTTCTGCTACCTCGATTCCGTTAATTATGCCGTTCAAATTATTAGACCCCGCTAAATAAAAGACTTTACAAGTTGTTTGAGGGGTAGCGCCCACTACTTGCTCGTTGTTTTTAAGTTCCTCCAGAATGGGCAAGGCATTGTGGATTCTTTCTAAACGACGCTTAGGTTTAATGGAGTGGATGTAATTTATATTTTGGAGTGCATTAAAGTAGCGATCAGCCGGCTGATTTACGGTTGGTTGGGTTTCGTTATAGATTTGGATATGTGGCGTCCGGTTTAAGACCAAACCATCTAGTAATTGATTTAAACCCGTCATAAAGCTCATCATAATAATAAACATACCAATACCAAAAGTCACCCCTAATGCGGCTACTAAGGTTTGCTTTTTCTTCGCGAGCAAATGCGTTTTGGAAATATCTAAGAGCAAGAGTAGTTTATCCATCACTCTTGGGGTTTGATTAAATTTGTAGCGGTATCAATCCCAGCTAGAATTTCTACAAATTCTAAATTCTTCACACCTATTTTCACGGTCTTTTCTCCTTGCGCCGTCATCACTTTATTATTGCCCATCAAATATGCTGCTGGGATAACTAAGGTGTTGCTTCTTTTTGAAACGATGATGTTGGCTTCACCGGCAAGTCCATAATATAACTTTGGAGGAGGTTCCATAAAGATGCTCCTTACTCGAAAGGTCTGAGTAATCTCTTCTTTTTTGGGGGCTATCGCACTAATATGAGCTAAGAAGACCTCTTCTGGATAGGCATTTAAGATGAGGAGTACCGAATCTCCTAATTCAATTTTGGTAATGTGCACTTCGTCGATATCCATTTCAATTTCAAATTGATCAATGCTTCCAATTTCTGCAAATTTTTCTTGGGCATTAATCAAATCGCCCGCTTCCTTATTAATCGTATATACCCTTCCGTCCATTTTTGAAAGTATGGTAAAATCCGCCAATTGTTGTTTTTCAGTGCGGATGGTATTCAGTGCTTTTTTATAGTTGGAAGCCAGACTTGTTTTGGTTTGACTGAGTTTTTGCTCTAATATTTCAAGCTGTTTTTGGGTGCTTGTGTATTTTAATTTCAACTGATCATAATCTACTTTTTTACCAATATTTTGAGCGAGCAGTCTTTCCTGCCTTTTCAAATTAATGGAGTCTAAACTTAAGTTATCCTTCGTCGTTTGAATTTCTAATTGAATATTATTCAACAGGTTATTTTGTCCAAGGTAATTTGACTTGGCTTCTTCTAGATTAATTGTAGCATTGGCTAACTGAGCCTCAACATCAATGCTTGGATCAATTTGGAAGAGCGCTTGTCCTTTTTCTACTACTGCGCCTTCATCTACATAGACGTGCTTAATTATTCCTGAGCGAACAGACTGAACTTGGTAGGTCACTTTTGGGATTACTCTGACGGAGGCATATACAGACTCTGTAATGTCTCTATTTTGGGGCTTTATCCAAGAGTTATTTTCCTGGTTCTGGCAGGATAATAAAGAAAGTGCGATCAGTAAGCAAATAAAATATGCGCTCATTTTTAAAGTCCTATGCTAGTATAAACTAAAATGTCTACTGCATAAACTTAGCTGGTCTTGCGCTTCTTCGCCATAGCTTTTCTCACTTATTATGGTATCATTAATCACCCAATTGATTCCTGACCTGATGGAGGCTTTTTATTCCATTGCGGTCATCAATCTTCTAAAAATGGTACGAGCTCTTCCGTGTCCATAACCTTGCCCGTAGGCACTATTGGTTACGGCTACAACGATCTCTTTGTCGGGGACAATTATCAGGTAATTACCGCCATTTCCAGAGGCATATAGGTAGTTGATTTTTTTATTACCAAAAGTTCGCTGAGCTTTATACCAAAGTTCTCCATAAGTATCTCCAAAGGAATACCCTTCAGGGAGCTCGATGTTTTGAGATTGCTGTAGTTGCTTGGTATAAGCTTCATCCATCAATTGTTGATCCCCCCATTTACCTTCGTTTGCGACAACTACACCCAATTTGGCGAAATCTAAGGTCGTCAGGTACAGGTTTCCGGCACCGCCCGTTTGTTGACTAGCATTGGTATACCAATAGACCTGCTGGATACCGAGTGGATCAAATAGCTTTTCCTGAGCAAAATCTTTTAGGCTTTTACCAGAAGTCTCTTCGATGATGAGGCTTATGAGGACCGCATTAATGTCTGCATAAACCCATTTCTCTCCAGGCTCCGAAGCAGCAGATACTTGGAGAATGTAATCTTTCCAATTGTCTTTGGCAATCCAATTAAAGGCATTTCCAGGTGTCTCGCTATAATCAGAATCTGCATCCAAACCAGAGGCCATATTCAAACAGTGCTGTAAAGTGATTTTCTTATAGTCTTCACTGATAAATGGATATTTCCCTTTTGGGAAAAAAGAATATACGCTCTGATCTAAATTGTCAACCAGGCCCTCTTGCATGGCAACACCTAAAAGAATAGCGGTTATACTTTTACCGGCAGATCGAATATCGAGAATGGTATTCCGCCAAAAAGTATTGTCATAATATTCGATAACTACTTGGTTATCCTTTATCAGGACTAAGCCTCTGAAATCCCTAGTCGGGATATCTCCAATATCTTGTAAAAGACGCGCTATGGAATCTCGATTGAAACCAGCATCTTCCAGGCTGACATAAGGTAAACCTGGAACAGGAGGCATGTGCTCATCAATTTCTTGTCCGTAGGCTTGTGTAAGAAAGCAAAAGGCTAATAGAAAAGAGAATAGTTTCATTTGCGTGATTTGGAAAGCAATTTTTCTATTAAAAGCGCCCTATTCTAATTTTTTAGACGAAAAAATCCTTTTCTCCTATAAATCCAGTTGATTCAATTTGTCGGATGACCGATTGAGGGTTTTTAAAAGTCCAGAAGATCACCCGTTTTTTGTAATTGGTCACAGTATGGGTAATTTTTATTCCTTGTCCTATCAAAGGTATGACGATGTAAGATTCTATTGAAATAATATCAGTAGCTCGAAAAATAAGGGTACCAATAAATGCGACCTTTAATATCAGCCGATCTTTATCCACTTTTAAGGTTGCTAACGGAAAGCTGCAATGAGTAGACCCTACTCTTGCCCCTCCTTTTATTTCAATTTCGTTCATTTCATATAAATTTAATATACTGGCTAATCAATTAGAATAATACAAATTGATTTATGGTCTTAATGATAATCGACCCTATCAACAATTGCTCGAACCGCATTCATGTGTCCCCTCATAACATCCTCCTTTGGAAATACAGTTAGCTCAATATCAGGCTGCACGCCGGATGCTTCAAAGTAGGCCCCTTGGGAGTTAACCAATCTTTGATTTGAATAGGTAACATAAAAATTACTAACTGACTTACCTAACATCCCGGATAGAGTTCCTAAGGTATGTGTTCCTACTAACTTGACATTGGGAAGGGCATCCATCATCATGGCAAAACTTTCGGCGGCACTTCTGCTGATGTCTGTCATTAATACATATACCGGCTTTGTGTAGGCCTTACCAGAAGGGTAGATCACCACTTCATCTTCTTGATAGAAGATTCCCTTATTATAAACTTCACTGATGTAAGCTAATCTTGCTTCGTCTGTAAAATAACTGGCTATGGTCAAACCCGCAGCATCATATCCTCCAAAATTAAAACTAACATCTACGATTATGGCTTCTGTATTTTGTAGCGCCTCAATAATTCGGTCCATATGCCTATTTATGCTATCGATCTGTTGTGCTCTGGTGAAATCTTTATTGAGAAAACCTGCAAAGGATGAAATATGAATATATCCGACCTCTTCATTTATTTTGCCCCATTCTAGGTTTCCATTGGCGACTTTTTCGCCTTTCCCTAAAAGCAAGGAATCTGTAATATGTCGTTTGCTTTGAGTAAAAAACAGGTTAAAATATTCGTTTAAGTCCTTTACTTCAGTTTGGTCTTCAAAAGCACTCTGGACAATTAAGGCGGAGGGTGTCACACGATATTGCCTGGAAGTTCCATCTGTAGCAATCACTTTCGTATGTTGATCTTTTGTCAGGGTAGCAATATTGCCTATGGATTCAAATAAAGCTTGCTCATCAGCTAAAAGACTATCTTGAAAACTGTTAAAAATGGATGCCCAATCTAGCTTTCTTTTCTCTGCGAAAGCATAATTTTCTTGGAGGTGTTCTTGGTATAAGCTAAACTGTTTTTTGTTACCCAGGGCAAGCATTTCATCAAAGGTGATGCAATTTTCAGGTAGATGCTCTATCCGGTAGAAATCCTTTTTGGTTTGTAAATTTTGGGTACTACTCCCATAATAGGTCAAATAAACACCGATGGTATCGCCTCTTGTTACAAACTGACTTTGACTATTTAATAGGCCTTCGAGGTAGTCATTTTTTTCTTTGTAGCAAAAAGATTCAGTATAGCTATAAAGCTTTATACTATCAATTTTCACTTCTAGAAAATAGCCATTCCCGATAGATTTCCAGATGCCTCTAATCTTGGGGTTCGTTTGATTCCTTTCTTTTAAAAAAGTATTTTCCAGCTTGGTAGGTGCAATAGTTGTTGAGGCCGACTGACAAGCGAAAGCAAA
>CAXIDD010000368.1:0-5763 GCA_964021975.1 uncultured Saprospirales bacterium
ATCAATTGAAGGCTCAGTATTTAGACCAGTTACCTGAAAACTGCGAAATCATCTTATTTGGTTTTTCCCAGGGCTGTGCAACCATCATGCGTTGGGTCCTGCAACGCTTTCCAAATTGCAAGCATTTAGTGTTTTGGGCAGGTATGATTCCTGAGGATTTGAACTATAAACCACATCTACCTTATTTTGAGGACAAAGCAATTCATTTTTTTCATGGAGACCAAGATCCGTTAATTACTCCTGATCGTTTACAATTCATTCGTAAGGTTATTCGGGAAACGGGATTAAACCAGGTGCAAGAAATACCTTTTGCAGGCAAACATACAGTCGTACGGTCTGCTTTAAAAGATTGGTTTGATCGTACAGTCCGCGCTTAATGTCCCACAACAACAAAATAGACAAAAAAAAGTAAGATCGTTTTCACGCCTTTGAGAATACTCGTACTTTTGAAAAGGACAATTATTAAGTACCAAACAACACCCTAAAATTATTATCCTCATGAAGACATTATTACTTCTATCTTTTTTAATACTTGCTTCTGTTGAAGTATTCGCGCAGGAGGAAGCAATCCCAGTGCCACAGGATCAGCAATCCTTAATCACTAAAAGGACGGCTACTTGGTGTCCTAATTGCGCCGATGACTCTGCCTGGGGATTGAAGAACAGATTAATGGTAGACTTGGGTGATCAAGCACTAGTTATTGCTGGTCATCACAGTTCTGCTAGTAAATTGTATAGCCCTGCTGCTAAAGATTTAATCGATAATTTTCAACGTACTGTTAGTCAACCCGTATTTTTTTTCAATAATGAGTCTGTTGGCAATGGTAGAGGGGAGACAGAAAGTAACATCAAACAAAAGGTCAGTACGGCTGCCGGTCAAAGTCCACTTGCGCAGACTGGATTACGTTTACTTTATGACGACAGCCAAAACCTATTGGAAGTACAAAGTCGAAGCATTTTCTATAGTAATGCCAACGGCAACTATTATTTGGGCTATTATTTAGTTGAGAAGTCGGTCATTGAGAGCCAATCAAATTTAAGCACTATGGCGGACCACAAGAATGTTTTACGAGAGGCCATTAGTGATGGATCTTTTGGAGAATTGATAGCATCTGGAAGTATTGATGCTACTACTAATTTTGAAGCTAGCAAACAATACCAATTTTCTGGGCCACTGATGACAGCAAACTTTTTGGTCTTAGCGATCCTGTGGGAGCAAAATGAAAGTGGGGGATACGATTTTGTCAACCTCAACACTTCAGATGAGTTTATCAGCAGTGTAGTTTCAAAAACTTACGGGATTGAAGCACTTCAGAAGTATCAAATACAACCAACGGTCACCCAAAATAGTAGTCAGGCTATCATCGATTTAGAAAAAGCGCTACCGAATGCAACGCTGCGTATTTACAATTGGCAGGGCCAACTGATCGAGCAAATTTTCCAAGGAAACCTTACTGCCGGTCAACATCAATTCAAACTAACCATCGAAGAGGCGGGCACTTATTTAGTTACTTTACAAAGTGGCCCACAGCTAAGTACACAGCGCCTTATTAAAGTAAATTAATAGAATGTTAATAGAAATTGATTTACAGCAGTATCAAAACCAATTGCAAATAAAGCACGAGCAGGACAATACTTATATCTTTGATCCTATTCGCAAGAACTGGCTGGTTTTGCTTCCAGAAGAATTGGTCCGTCAATTGGTACTTCAACATCTATTGCTTACGCTAGATTATAAAAAGACGCACATTAAAACGGAAAGTGGATTAAAAGTCAATCAATTACAAAAACGTTCGGATTTACTTTGCTTTGACCATGATGTAAAACCCTATTTATTAATAGAGTGTAAAGCCCCACAAGTAAAAATTCAGGAAGCTGCTTTTTGGCAAACCGTCAATTACAATCAGACTTTACGCGCGCCTTATATTGTAGTTACCAATGGTGTTCGTACTTTCTGCTGTCAGATGGACTACAAAGAAGGCCAACATCAATTTTTGCCTACTTTCCCAAAAGCACCGTTTTAATGCAACTAAAAAAAGCTACTTGGTTAAGAGTATTTTAGCATAAAGTCTATTAAATTGTGACCAAGAATTATTGATATAGATTTTCCAAAAGGAAGAATCCTAAATCTGCCTAACCAAATATGAAACAAGAAACCATTCTAATTACGGGCGCAAATGGCCAAATTGGAAGCGTATTGACGCAGGTCCTACGCGAGCAACACGGTGTAGATTCCGTGATCCCAACCGATATTCGGGAGCCAAAAAAAACAACGGAAGCACCTTTTGAATTGTTAGATGTCCTTGATGAAGAGCGCTTCAAACAGTTGGTACTTCGGTATGATGTCACTCAAATTTACCACCTTGCAGCGGTCCTTTCAGCTAGTGGGGAGAAGATGCCCCAAAAAGCTTGGAACATCAATATGACCTCCTTACTAAATGTACTAGAACTGGCCCGTAAGTTTAAACTCAAGGTATTCTTCCCAAGCTCTATAGCCGTTTTTGGTCTTACGACTCCTAATCGGATGACTCCTCAAGTCACGATAACTGAGCCAAGTACCATTTATGGGATTAGTAAAGTAGCGGGTGAGCATTGGTGTAATTATTATTATGAAAAATTTGGAGTGGATGTCCGCTCCATGCGGTATCCAGGAATTATCGGTTATCGTTCCCTTCCTGGTGGTGGCACTACTGATTATGCAGTAGAGATTTACCATGCTGCGGTCAAACGAGAGCCATACTCCTGTTTCCTGAGTCCCAATACACGATTACCCATGATGTTTATGGATGATGCCATCCGAGCCACCATTCAATTAATGGAAACTCCGATTGAGCGCATCAATATCCGAACCAGCTATAATCTTGCCGGTATGAGTTTCACGCCAGCGGAAATAGCAAAATCTATTCAAAAGCATTTGCCCAAATTTAAAGTCAGTTATGCCCCCGACTTTAGACAACAAATCGCTTCAACCTGGGTTGAAAGTATAGACGATAGTCATGCCCGAGCTGATTGGGACTGGAACCCTAAATACAACCTATCAACCATGACTGAAACGATGCTAGAGAAACTAGCTGAGCAATACAATCAAATGGAATATTCTTAAAAGCTGAAAACAATTACTAACCAGATAGATTCTATAAAAATAAAGCCTTAAAAAAATAGTCAATGTTCAAACAAGTAGAACCTGCCATTCAAGAAGAATTACAAGACATAAAAGATGCTGGACTTTACAAAGAGGAGCGCATTATTGTAACACCCCAAGGGGCAGATATTAAAGTTAGTGATGGATCAGAAGTATTGAACTTCTGCGCCAATAACTACTTGGGACTTTCAAGTCATCCTGATGTTATTGAAGCTGCCAAAGCAGCCATCGACAGTCATGGTTTCGGTCTATCTTCTGTTCGATTTATCTGTGGTACACAAGATATTCATAAGGAATTGGAAAATAAGATTTCTGAGTTTCTGGGTATGGAAGATACCATTCTCTATGCCGCAGCCTTTGATGCCAATGGTGGCCTTTTTGAGCCAATCTTAGGCAAAGAAGATGCCATTATTTCTGATGCATTGAATCATGCCTCTATCATTGATGGGATTCGTCTTTGTAAAGCAGCTCGGTACCGGTATAAGACCAATGACATGGCAGACTTGGAAGCGAAATTAATCGAAGCACAGGGTGCTCGCCGCAGATTAATCGCTACGGATGGCGTATTCTCAATGGATGGAACCATCGCACAGTTGGATAAGATTTGTGACTTAGCAGATAAATACGATGCTATGGTAATGGTGGATGAGTGTCACGCTACCGGTTTCGTAGGAAAAACAGGTAGAGGTACGCACGAATATCGCAATGTGATGGGCCGGGTAGATATTATTACCGGAACTTTGGGCAAAGCCTTAGGTGGTGCTTCTGGTGGATTTACTTCAGCTAGGAAAGAGATAGTTGATATGTTGCGTCAACGTTCTAGACCATATCTATTTTCAAATACGGTAGCGCCAGCCATTGTTGGAGCTTCTATTAAGGTACTGGATGTCTTGAGTGCTTCTACTGCCCTTCGGGACAAGCTTGAAGTCAATACAAAATATTTTAGGAAGGCAATGACTGAAGCTGGGTTTGACATTATTCCTAGTGTTCATCCCATTGTCCCGGTGATGTTATACGATGCAAAGCTTTCACAGACTTTTGCTAATAAACTACTCGAAGAGGGTATTTATGTGATTGGCTTTTTCTATCCGGTTGTACCTAAAGATAAGGCTCGTATCCGTGTACAAATTTCAGCTGGTCATGAGCAGGAGCATTTAGAAAAAGCAGTTGCTGCTTTTATCAAAGTTGGAAAAGAATTGGGGGTGATTTAGTATAATTTGGGCCTTGATTTTAAGAATCAAGGCCCAAAATTAATTACTTAGCTTTTATTTTCTCCTCTCAAACCTCGGTATATCACCGCTATAAATATTGATCGCAGCATCGAATCTTTTAGAAGGTATAAAAGTTACCTGTCCCCCATTTTCAATTTCAAGAGCAGTTACTTCCTGATTCGACCAGTGATTCGGGTCACTATTTCTGAACTTTTGGTAGCTGTACTTATAATGTGCTCTTTTCATTTTATTTTCAATAGAAGTGGAATCTGAATTTTCAAAGGCTATTGATTCTTTGGTCCAATGCTGATAAGTATTGCCTTTATAGGCAAAAAGGCCAATTGAGAAATAGTTGTCTTTGTAAATATCTTGCAGATGTTCTCCCATCATTTTAGTAGCATAATTATTGATGCCACTTTTCCCAACATGTCCATTATGTGCCCAAATGATGATTTTCTTATTCGGATATAAAGCATCAATAATCCATTCTATATTTTGGGCCATTAATTGATCTCTCAGAATGATGCCGGCATGCATATTTTCAGCATTAAATCTTTCGGCATAATGGTAGTTTACCGCATTATATTGCAAGTCTAAATTTCTTAGAATGATGGTTAATTCTATATCACTTAGGGACATAATTTCCTTTAAATGATTTTTATTTTCAAGGACTTCTTGTTTAAGTGTCTTGAGTATATTTTGATAATGATTTCGGTATTGAATAAAATTAGTCGAATCCGGTTCAAAAGAGGCTTGATATATTTTAATATAAGCTAAAAACTCCTTTTCCACATCAAGATCTAAATCTAAATGGGTACAAATAGCTTTCAGATAATTCGAATAATAATCTCCTGAAGTCTGGGTATCAAAACCTGTATAGGAAAGGGAGCTCTCTTTGTTTTGATTCTCTTTGAGATGCTCAAAAAGTGGTTTGATTTCTTGACAAATAAAATTTCCAAATAGTGTTTTATTTCTTAATTCTATAGCATCCATGTTGTCCACATCAAGCCAAGCTAGATTAATATCCGCAAAACCACCCTCCATAGCTAGGACCTCATAGCCTAATTCTTCGTGCAGAAACTGAACAATCTCAGACTTCATACTATAAAATGCACCTATACCATGCGTACTTTCACCAAGTGCAACAATCCTTTTGTCTTTTACCCATGCTTTGATTAACTCAAAATCTATTTCGTTAGAAGTCTGTAATTCGTTGGTTTCAATTGTAGAGGTATTGGTTTTATGCTTGTGCTGAACGGCACATCCAACGAAAATAAAAACGAAGATTGCGATGATCTTTAGGTCCATAATCTGTGTTTTGATGAGTAAGTTGCAACAATACTATGTCCCAACAAAGGTGTAGATCTATTGAAATAAAAACACAGATTAGCGCGCGTTTAGGGTCCAACAT
>CAXIDD010000369.1:0-5753 GCA_964021975.1 uncultured Saprospirales bacterium
TATTGTAAAGTTCTGGCGACTTTCGGGTCCAAGTGAAAAATAGTGCTCGGTTATCTATAGCTGCTACTTGCTCACCTTGTAAGAGTGGCAACATATTTTTACCATCCATTTTTTTCATTTTGGGTAAATCAGCTTCACATAAGGCAGCAATAGTCGGTAAAATATCTAAATGAGCAACTGTTGCATCCACTTCCTGTACAGCTGTTTTCATTTTAGGATATTTAAAAAGCAGTGGCACGCGCACACCACCTTGCCAAACGGAACCTTTGAGTCCTCTAAGTCCCGCTTTATATCGTCGTTGTTGTGGCCCATTATCGGTCATAAAAATAACGATGGTCTCTTCTGCAATTTCTAAATCTTCTAGTTTTTGAAAAAGCTGACCAAGGTTATGGTCAATATTATCAACCATTGCGTAGACCTTACGCGCATCTTCTTTATCTTTTTCACTCATTTCTGGAAAAGGCTGATCAGACTCCTCAAACCCTTTACTAGGATCTATATCTTTGTATTTCTCTAAATATTGCGCGGGGACTTGTAAAGGTGTATGTGGGGCATTAAAAGATAAGTAACAGAAAAAGGGTCCCTTTTTATTTTCTTCTATAAACTCAATCGCATTTTCTGCAAATATATCAGAGCAGTACCCTTCATAGGCTTCTTGCTCATTGTTGTGCCATAAAACTGGATCAAAGTAGCTGCGGTCCCCTTGGAAGTAAGTTGTAAAATCTCCAACTTGTCCCATTCCTCCAGACAAATGAATCAGCGATTCATCAAAGCCTTGGTCACTTGGTCTGGAGGGGTAATTATCACCCAAATGCCATTTACCAAAAATACCCGTTTGATAGCCAATTTCTTTTAAGGTTTCGGCAATGGTAACTTCGTTGGAGGCCATAATTGCACCACCGTTGTAGGTGTCTCGGACGCCCGTTCGCAAAGAGTATCGGCCAGTCATTAGGCTCGATCGGGTAGGTGCACAAACCGGTGAAACGTAGAAATTATTAAAGCGTACACTTTCCTTTGCCAGTTGATCCAAGTTAGGTGTTTGCACATGTGGATTCCCGGTGAATCCAAAGTCTCCATAACCTTGATCATCTGTGATAATTAGAATGACGTTGGGACGATCTGTGGATTGTGCAGTCGCTAAGAGGGGGAATAAAAGGAGGAAAGTGTAATAGAAAAATTTCATTGGTTGTTTCATGAATAGGTCTTGTTAGTTATCAACTTAATCCCAATTGATTAATGCTATCTCCAATCGTAAAATCAATCATTTCCTGTTCGAGTGCATCAAAATCATTTTTATCTACGGTACGGTCAATTTCTCCATCTTTCAGTAGATAAATACGGTCACAAGTTTTATTCAGCGTTGAAAAAATATGAGAAGAAATCAACACCACTTTATTTAAAGTTTTCAGACGATGTATGATTTCTGTAATAATCATGTTACTCTGAATGTCTACCCCGTTAAAGGGCTCATCTAAGATATAGTAATCGTTCTCAAGTAGTAAAATAGCGCTTAGGGCCAGCTTTTTTTTCATGCCTGTCGAATAATTAGCGGCATACTCTTCTAAGGGCAAATTGAAGATATTGGTCGTTAAAAAATTTTTCCCTTGAATTCCTCGGGCATTGCATAACAATTGCAAGTATTCTCGCCCGGTGATTTTTGAAAAAAAATAAGGATCAGTACTCAAAAAACCAAGGTGATTTTTTAAAGGAGACTGGTCGCTTTCTACTTTCCCATAATGGTCTTCTAAGCCGGCAACACATTTAAACAAGGTGGTTTTCCCAGCACCATTGGCACCAACAATTCCATAAACCTGACCTCTTGCGAATTCAAGATTAATATCTTTTAGCACCTCCTTGTTACCATAAGATTTTGATAAATTCTTTAACTGAATCATGCTAAAAATTGATTTAAACGCCGAATGGCCTTTTTATAAAAATAAGGAATCAATAACAATAGTATTGGCGGAAAAGGAATTGCCATGACTAAGAAAATAATCGCCGGCAAACCAATCTCCTTAGGAAAGTCTGCGTATTTAGCTAAAATAAGGGCGACTAAAAACAGACTACCTACCAAATGAGCCAATAGAATTACCCAGCCAAAAGAAGGGTATAAAATTAGTGCTGCTATAGCAATAGGCAGAGCCAATAAATTTGCATACATGACTGCAACCCCAATTTTATGCTTCAAAAATGAGCTGGGTTTTTGTGCAAAAATCCAGACATAAAAAGGCGCTTCTGGTACCATATAGAAAGTCAATGTGGTGGCAAATACAAGTATTAAGGTGAAGACACTTAGGTTAAAATTATCTACCCAGAACCCCATTACCGCAACAAAATAAATCAGCAACAGAAACAAAAAAGTCTTCCGAAACCCAACTGTGAACTCAAAAGGGTATCGATAAAATGGTGTAGGCAAACTATAATTATTAGAACTTCCTGACTTGATAAAGGCCAACAAAACAGACAAAGCGATGAAGCCAAGTGCTTCTAAAAACGCCAATTTAAGCATCAAAAACAGAGCGAATGGCAGGGCTACTAATAAATTTTCAAGAATCCGTAATCGTTGGTAATGTTGTTTAGAAAAAATATGTTGCAAAAAAACATTTCGCTCTTTTTCACTTAAACTTCCGATCAAAGACAAGGCTAAAACAGGATAAATATAGACCGCATATTGCGTTTTATAAAAAATATAAAAAGACAAGCCTACAAACAAAATCAGGCTTAATGGATAAGCCAAAGCTGGCGCTAAACCAAACGCACGAAGGTGTCGATTGAACATTTTGTACTGTAACCGAAAATAAGCTTGATACACAGGTTTGGCTTTTTACAAAGCTAATTATTTAGAATAAAGTCTACTATATACGCTGTGGAATAGATTACTATATATTCAACCAATAAGTAGTTTTAAAGACCAATGCGCGGTTTTTACTATTCAGATTACCTGGTAAATAATTTTCGGTATAGACAATAAAAATATCCGAGGCAGGCTGATAGCGCCACTGAAAACGAGCATTCAAATTGATGTTGTCCAATAAATTATTGTATTGGATAAAAGTTGTTAGGAATATTTTATCCGAAAAAGTAAAATCAATTCTCGGTCCAATCAAAAACAAACGTTCCTGTCCATAATCTCCAGGCAATCGCAGATCGTTGTAATCAAATCGCAAAGAAATATTACCATAGGGTTGATAACGAAAGTTTAAATCCCCACTTAAGTTGAAATTATTGCCATTGTAAAATCCTCCAAAGGTCGTTTCTAGATTATAGTTAAAGATTTTACGTGGGTTGCTTCGATAGGAGATGGAGTAAGACTGCCAATCGTATTCCTCATTTTCCAGAAAAGATCTAAACCGAGTAGCATCAATTAAATTAAAATTATTGGTCAGCTGCTGAAAAACATAGTTATAACCTAACTCTAGTCTGGAGGCATTATTAAATTCAAATCCGTATTCTAAAGAATAAGACCGATCTGTCAAATCTCCACCAGGAATATAGGTGTGCGATGCATCTAAAGATGGGCCCATACGGATAATGGCAGCTGACTTGGGATAAAAGGTGTATTCTACATTAGAAAACACCCCTAATTGACCTGGATAAACATTAACACTTGGTGCGAACCCAGCTTCTGGATTGAAGTGCTCATTGATAAAATTGTGCCCGATGTGGAATTTCAAATTCCGGGTCTGATACTGTGTAAATAATAAGCCAGAGAGGTTAGACCGATTATTAAAATCATCAAAGGACCGACCGATAAAAGAACTGTGGGACCATTTATTATCTGGAGTAGACATCTCTAAATCGGCACTCAATACTCGATTATAGGTATTCGGACGCAAAATCGTCTGATTCCCAGACTGGATTCTTTTAAAAATACCATCTGCGAAAAATGCAGTTGAATCTCCAGGTTCCACTCCAAAGCTCTGCTTGTTTACAAAACTTACCGTCAGACTAGACTGCGCCCAAAAATTGCGCTGTAAGGCAGCTACCGTATAATTTTGAGCCGGCAGTCCAATCTGTTCTTGCTCGCGGGTCTGCATATTGAGTAAGCTGACGCGCCATTTCTCGCTTAAAGAACCGCTCAAACGTGCACCAAAGGCTATCGGGACTCTTTGGAATAAGCCCACTGAATCCCTTGCTAAGCCAATTCGTCTCGAAAAGAAAGGTCGAGCACTTGGATAACCAGCTTGATCAAACAAGTCACTGTTCTCTAAAAAGAACTGCCGACGTTCCGGAAATTGAAACTCGAATCGGGTTAAATTAATTACTTGCCGATCTACTTCTACCTGAGAGAAATCTGGATTAACGGTTAAGTCTAAATTTAAGGAGGGCGTGATGGCCACTTTAGCATCAAACCCTACTTGTAAATCCGAAGCATTAGTAGCTGGTGAGCTTGATCGATCACTAGAAGTACTACCCGCGATAAAGGGAATAAATGAAATGTTTGTCTTCGCTTTAGGTACGGGGTCTTCCCAAATCAATTGCCCACTGTAAGGGAAAGAAGCACTGACAAATTGGATCGGAGTACGAATCCAACTGGATTTCATATTGCGCTTCAGGTCCCAGCGATCAAAAGCAATGTTCCATTCTCTAATATCACTTTTGTAACGAAAACTCTTAAAAGGAATCGCCAACTCTGCAATCCATCGATCATCATATTTGACTACTTTGGAATACCATTTATTGTCCCAGAAAACATTAAAAGAATTGTCTTCCGTACCTCCGGTCGTGACGGTTCCCTCCATTTGCACACCGCGTGGCGTAATCACAAAAAAGAAGCCGTTTAGACGATCATTGAAGGGACCGATGGAAAAGCCGACATTATCATTATTATCATAGTTAAAATCTCGCCTAAGGGAGCTGACAATATCTGGCGTATCATCATCATAACAGACAAACGAGACATAGATATTATCCTCATCAAAAGTAAGTCGGGCTTCCGTTTGGAACGGTGCAAGCACAGAATCTACTGGATAGTTTAAAAACCAATTGTCTGCTACCCCAGCTTGTTGCCAACTAGCCTCATCCAAGCGTCCATCTAAAACGATTTTATCGCTTGCTTTTTTAATACTAAGGGGCGTCCCAGGTTGATTTTGGGCTTGTAAGGAGTGGGATGCTAGACCAGCTAATAGCAGGCACATCAAAAGAAAGAAATTTGGTTTCATTTGGTTCTATTAAATCTTCGTAAACTATAGTAAATCAGCGCACGAAAATAGAACCTTCTGTTTTAACTTACAAATCTGGAGGAAAAGGCTTTTCATATATTCAGGTTGAATATTGAGCCTCATCTAATTGCCCCCAATATTGAAAGAAACGCCAAAGAAAGCACCCAACTCATAACCGGATCTAGTAGGGACCGTTTCGCCTTCTAGTGCATCTCCTACGCTGTAACCACTGGATATTCGATTAACTTGTCCTCCCATGACTCCGGTCGTGAGTACTACCCTTTGGGATTTGCCCATAATCAGGCTAGGTCCTAGAAAGTAATTCTGTAAGCCACTATTTTCGCCTCCTAAGGATACCCCAAAACCAAAGGTACCTCCCACGGTCGTTTGTCTTTTTCCTTCTCCATAAAAATGAACAAAAGAAGTGATCACAGGAGAAAAGGCATCGAGATCATCCCCGATAATGATCCCATCTCTCACTAAATAGTTTTGTGGTCGTTCAAAATAACTAGCAAAACTAATGCCTACGCTGGCGTTTACCTTAAGGCCACCATAGGTTTGGCTTTTGATGGGGTTCAACTTTCGTTCGAC
>CAXIDD010000370.1:0-5740 GCA_964021975.1 uncultured Saprospirales bacterium
AGTCCGCTACAATCTACATCTGTAAAGGTTAGACTGCACCGATCTTGGCAACCATTTTCATCGGAAACCAAGAAGGTATAGGTTCCTGCACTTAGATTATCAATTAAAACAGCTTGGTTATTGGCTAAGGTCTGATTACCTGTACTTGGTCCAGACCAGGTCAGTTGAAATGGTCCAGTTCCTCCGGTAATATTGATGGTAGCCTGCCCATCACTACCATTGGTTTGTGTGATGGCTTGTGTGATACTACATTCTAATTGTAAAGCAGGAGGCGCTGTAATGCTTGTTGTAATGGTATCACTACAGCCAAAGTTATCCGTAATGGTGGTGGTATAAATACCCGCCGCTAAGTTGGTGGCAGAGAATAGACTATCTAGCTCATCTCGATCCCAGTCATAAAAAATCGGCTCCGCTCCGCTTACTTTAAAGTCAATACTACCATCATTGGAATCACTACAGGATAAGTTATTGCTACTTACTCCTACAAAGAAATTAGCGCAATCTGGTTCTGTAATAGTAAAGGTACAAGTATCAGTACAACCACCTCCATCAACAATAGTGACGATGTAATCACCCGCAATTAAATTTGGGATAGTATCTATAAGGGCGGTGTCTCCAGCTAAAGTATCTACAATTGGGCCACTTATAATTATGGTAGCAGGGCCGTTAAAGTTTCTAGGGTAACTTACGGTAGCAAGGCCATCATTACCTCCAAGCCTGTTTACATTATTAACCACATTACAGCTAATCTGAAAGGTTGGAGGTGCGGGCATATCAATTTCAATACTGCTAGAACAGAAATTGCTATCAGTAACTATTAATTCATATAATCCACTAGCTAAATTCATGGGGTTTGGTCCCTGGGCGCTAGGATCAGACCATGCGTAGCTAAACGGCTCTGTGCCACCTGTAACTATGGATTGAATACTACCACCTTGAGGATCATTACAAGTTGGAACACTGGTGATGTTCAGCGCGACTTCTAAAGCAGGACTGAAAAGCAGAGGTATTGTGACGGTCTCTGATTGGCAACCTATAATATCAAAAGCAACTGCAAAAACATCACGTGCACCAGATTGAAAGCTTTCGGGTACTCCAATAGGAATCCGGAGGTTTTCATCTTCGAACCATCTTATATTTAGACTGGAATCACCGAGGCCAATGTGTGATTCAGCTACAGTTAGATCAAAAATAGCGGTTGTGTTTGGTGTAATGTTTTCTACGCAGGCATTTAAAAAGGTATCTTGGACAGCTGGTGGCCGTTTGATGAAAACATCAACGGTATCTCTAGGACCTGGACATCCATTTTGTGGAGTCTTTGTATTTAAAAAATATAGACCTGATCGGATGGCGTTGGCACCTGTATTTACCACCGGATTACGTTCGTTGGAAGTAAAACCAAAAGGCCCACTCCATTCGTAAATAACTTTTTCAGTACTGGCAAATAATTGTAGTAATTCAAATTCACAAATTGGACCATTATAAGTCGCATCTATACTACTCGGAGGCGTCTCCGAGGCTACTACATTTATACTTTCTGTGATTTCATTGCAAGAGTTACGGGCTATAAGGGTATAAGTACCTAAGACATCTGCAATAATTGGATTGCCAACAAATTGAGCCCCATCAGGTCCAGTCCAATTAAAAGTTAACGGTTCGGGATTGTTAGAAGAACTAACAGCACTAGCCGTAAGGGTGAATTTATCGCCGGCACAAGCAGGGCCATCATTGCTAAGGCTTATGGTATAGACATCACATAATGCAAAACAAGTCGAAAACTCAGAGGTATGCTTTGGGAAAGAACTTCCAGCATCATCAAAACCTGTTTGGGTCTGCGTAGCAGTGACTTGGTAAGTGTCTAGGAGTGGTGTTGTAAAGGATGATGAGTTTAATACCCAATCACCAGTACGACTTGCGGTAACGGATCCTAGATAAATATTTCCCTGACATAAATTAACGCCGTTACAAACGCTTTGGTTTGGATCATAAATATAAACTTGTACCAAAGCGCCAGAAGAGGCTTTGCCAATAACACTTGTGGTACTCGCTTCTGTAATTGTTGGAGGCTGGACATTGTTATTAGAAGAATTGAAATTGGTAATACCTTCTTCTTCATTACAGTAAAAAGAGTTGGCAAAAATATTAACATAATCAATATTGGCATTGGCTTCTACTCCAGCAAAGCGGTGTCCAATAAAGGTATTTCCTGCGTTAGGGTTGCCTTCTTCACCTATGGTAGCCGATCCATTTCCGGTTACAAAAACCCCATTAATATCATTGTTTTCAAAGCGATTATTTCGGATTACCGCCCTAGCTCCTTCTACAAGCACACCATATTGTTGATTCAAGAAGGTGTTCCCATTTTTAGTAGTTCCAATTACACAGTCACTAGAATTCTGTCGAATATAAACACCAGCAAACTGGAAGTCGTTATAAATCAATCCATCGACGACCGTATTACTAGCACTCGTTAGTTCTAAGCCATAATCGGTAAAACGATTTCCATCAATGGTTACCGTTCCTCCTGGCTGACTAGAGCCATCAATGGTCAGTTGCCCAAAGTTAGATATAGCCGGTAAGTTGGAATTAATTTCAATACGCTGATTCCCACCATTGCCAATATTAAACAAAATAAACATTGGGCCTTGAAAACCATTCGCTAAATTCAGGGCTTCTCGGTAGCTACAATGCTGTGTTGTACATCGGCCATCGTCTGTATCGTCGGTCGTATTAACCGTTACAGAAAATACCTGTCCAGATAAGATGATTGGACTAAGTAAGCAACACAATAAGAGCGCTTTTAAATAAATGGATCTTCGGGTTTTCATGATCGGTTTTGGTTGTGCTGAAATTTAATTTTTAGTAATCTCATATAGCGGTAAATCTTCATCTAAGGCTTCTGTACCTTTAATTAAATCGGGTGTCTGATTGGTTGGGGCATTGGGTTTATAGGTCTTTACCAAATCTGATACCCTGCGACGGACAAAACGATATAATTCTCCGAGGGTCAAAAAGTCATCATCAACGGTGGCTTGGAAAGTAGTCCCATCAGCAGATCTGACTACTTGGTTTTCAAAGGCTTCCAGAATAGCTTCGGTAAATGCTCCATTCCCCCAAGCCCCATCTTCGTAGGACATTTCAGAGCTTTGGCAGCTGGTGATACTGCTTAATCCAGGGGATTGAGCATTTAGACGGAAAATCATTTCAGATCTTCGTTGATCTTTAAAAGATCCTTTTGAACTGGCTGCTCCACTATGACAGGCATCGATGAAGACCATTTTCTTACATTTAATATTTCCAAGTGGTCCCAGGATATCATCTTTGTAATCAATTGTAAAGCGATCTCCATAGGCAGGATCAAATCCCGAAGGAATAATTTTATAACGATCACCTGTACCAATCACACCGTGTGAGGAGACAAAAACCATAACCACATCATTCGGTAGAATTTCCTGGTTGCGGAATTTATTTTCTAAATCAACCATCGCCTTGATGATTTCTAGCTGAGTGGTTTGTTCAGGAGTCGTTAATTCAGTTACAAAGACTTGATTGAATAATTTCCCTTGTTGCTTTTGGAAAGCCTGTGCAAAGTCACTGGCATCTTTACTTGTGTACTTTAAATCTGGGTGATTTGGACCAATAGATACTACATGTAAATTACGGCTGCGTGGTAAGTATTCAAAGATGAATTTTTCCGACTGACCTTCTCCAACCTGTACATAGATCTCATTGATACCTTCTTTCAATTGGATTTTCCGGCTGTAGGAGGTTTGCTCGAAAGCATTTCCAGTAGCTTTTAGTTCTTCTTCTGCAAAATTCTTATTGGTTTCTACTACAGTCTTATTTTGATAAACCTTAATGTCTTGTGTTCTTAGACCTTGTTTGTTGGCAATCAAGACCCTGATTTTTGCATTTGGATCTGAAGTTTGGAACCGATTAGGACCATCTTTTTTTGGCTCTGGATCTGCCCATAAAACGATCGGTTGGTTACCTAAACCAGAACTTGCATTTGGGTTCTCCAAATTATCAATAGTGACTCTCACTGGCGGTCCACTAGCTTGTCCGTTATTGAGGACATTAAAAGCAAGCGTAGCATCTCTGCGGGATCTCAGGTATTCTGGTGTAGCTTGAAAAGTGAAATTAACAACCCTTTTACCGGATGCAGGTAAAGTACCAATGTTTAAGGAACTTTGACCAGGTATGGCTTGCAGCCCGTTTGGTAATATGGCTTGTAATTTGGCATTTTTCGTAGAAAAATCACCTTTGTTTATAAAGGTCATGGATAATTTGACTGCACTAGCATTGGTACCCCTAGTCGTTTGGACTAAAGTAGCATTGTAATCAGAAAGGTCTAGTTGGGCAGGTTTAGCAACTTTGCTCTCTAAGGTAACTTTTGAAGTTTCCAAAGATGTGGTCCCTGCCATCACGGTTAATGGGAAATCATGGTTTCCTGGGTCAGGACTACCATCTACAGCTACTGGTACATTGATTACTTTTCGTTCTCCTGCCTGCATCTGGCCCACATAATTAGTGCTCCAGGGTTGAATTCCTTTAGCACCATTATTTCCTATTCGTAGACTTACATTGGGTAAGGTGATTTTACTTTCATTGATTAGGGTGACAGAAAAATAGGTGCGATCATTGGGGCGCAAAACCTCATCAGCTGTATTTAGTTTTATGTTTTCACTGATACTGATAAATTTCACACTACCTTTCATTTCGTTCAGGTCTGGTATTTTGTCAACTTCTGCCTGAAGGGCACGGTAAATGATGTCTGTTTTTTGAGCACCATCTGATTGGGAATCAGCGCCCCAGAAAACAAAATTATTGCGTAGTTGTAAGACAACTCTTCCAATATCATCTTGTTTGCCGCCATAATTTTTTTCGTATTCTCTGTCTCCACCTTTAGTCGTTTTAACTAAATAAATTTTTTCAGAACGGGCATTATCTTTATGAGAGCGTGTACGACCTACTAGATAAAAGCCACCATCTAAAGCCTCAGTGACCGCTAGGGCCGCGTCATGATCTTCTCCTCCATAATCTTCATTCCATAGCTCATCGCCGTATTTATTGATCATTAGGGCATACATGTTTTCCCCTTCTGACCGCGTGATGGTAGAGCCCGCCAGGATATAATTACCAGTAGAAGTCAAATGCATGGATTCCACAATTTCATCACCTTGACCATAGGTCCGAGACCACTGTTGCTGGCCATCGGCATTTAATTGTAGCAAGAATATTTTTCCTTTGGGTTTACTATGGTTACCGGTTAGTACAATTTCTCCATTATTAGTGGTACCGGCTGTTTGAACACCTTGATACTGATTTCTACCAAAATTTAATTGGTCTGTCAATAATTGGGGCCCGGTTGCAGTCAACTCCCATTGGACACCCCAGATATCTCCTTGCTTTTGATCATTTTGATAACCAAAAGCAGTGATTAAATTACGATTGGCATCATAGGCAATGCTTGCAAATGCATCATTACCGGCAGTC
Source organism: uncultured Saprospirales bacterium (assembly GCA_964021975.1). Taxonomy (GTDB): domain Bacteria; phylum Bacteroidota; class Bacteroidia; order Chitinophagales; family Saprospiraceae; genus DATFKA01. The sequence goes on from CAXIDD010000370.1 coordinate 5,497, forward strand.
CCTAATTTTTGCTCCCATTGAAAATTACCATTTTCATCTACGCTGACAATCCAGGCATCTTTTTTACCTTTGGTTTCTGTTTCGGTATAGCCAACGAGGATAAAGTCACCAGCATTGGTTTGTACGATTGAATTAAAGGCTTCATTATCACGGCCGCCTAGATTTTTACTGCGAAGGATTTGTCCGCTGCGGGTGTCTATAATTTCGAAGTAGCCATCGCGTTTGTTACCGGGATAAGACTCGG
>CAXIDD010000371.1:0-5721 GCA_964021975.1 uncultured Saprospirales bacterium
TAAGCGGGGTGGCTTAGGTCTGCATACTTAAAAAATTCATTCCCAAAATACTCTACCTCATTGTTATAGCTGCCCTGATTATTAGGATAGGAAAGGTAAGTATTCAGCGCCATCATTTTCCCTAGAAAAGGCTTTGAACTTTTTAGAGAGTCCAATAACTGTAGGCGTTTGGCATCCAATTCCTTTAAACGTTCAATTGCGGCTTCTTTTTCTTCTTGATTTTCAGCTCTGACCATTTTGGTCATCAAAATATTGTTCTCTCTTTTAAAGGCGGTGACTTTGGTTTTCATTTCTGCATAAGCTGCATTATAAGGCGCCTTATCCACTTTAGCCTTTTGTAGGTAACGGCAACTTCCGGTTACTTCAATTTGCTTATCTGGACCGACAATTACAGGAGCGACCTTATTGGGCAATAGACCAAGGTATAAAAGCCGAGGCTTCTCCGTATTTAATTCAAATTCATAGCTGCCATCTTCTGCCACTTGTGCAGTTTCTAAAGAAGAAAACCTCAAATTTTTGAACTCCATCAAATGGACTTCTTTTCCACAGTCTTCCAAATTAGCCGTTATTTTAACGGTCTCCTGAGCAGTAAGCATGCTCGTACTTATTAGCAACAACAAGAAAGTCAGCCTCTTCATGGTTTCAATTTTTTTCAAAAATACAGGGATTTTGAAGCTATACCTAACGAAGGATGTTAAAAAAAACTTATCGTAAGCTAGAAGAAGCTAATTGTATTTAGGCTTTGTCGGAAAAACTTAGTAATCGTCTTAATTTTTACTAAGCTGGTCGAGGAAGTAATTTACGATAGAACAATTATTTTTGTTCGCTCGTTTTAAACATATTCTTAACGTATATTTAGGTAGTCAAATAACAACTGATGGATCAAAATAATTTTTCTCGTTTTAATATACCGGGCGGTAATAATCGAAATCCACTATGGAGTATTCTGATCGGTGTCTTTTTTCTAGTGTCCCTATTTTTTGTGGCGCGTTTCATTTTTAGAATTCTTTATTTCTTATCTCCATTATTTATAATTGCTGCAGCGATCATTGATCACAAGGTGATTGTCAATTATGCGAAATGGCTGGTGAAACTCGTCAAACAAAATGCAGTACTAGGTATTGGAGCTATCTTAATGTCAATTTTTGGGTTCCCGCTGGTCTCTGTTTATCTGCTGGGAAGAGCTCTTTTCAATAAACGCATCAAAGAAGCAGAACAGGCTTTCGAAACGCAAACTAGAGGTGAAATTGTAGATTTTGAGGAGCTAGATAGTGAGCCCTTAAAGCTTCGTGAGTTAGAAGAAGAAACGCCTAAGCGCCAAGCAGACAATGAATACGAAGATCTCTTTTGAATTCGATATTGTTACTTATTTTAGGGGGCATTGCGGGCAGTATGGCTTTGTTTTATGCTATTTTAATGTTGCATTATCAAGGTAGCTGGCGCCAGCTACCTATCTGGGACATTCCGGCGCATTATCTGGCGAAAACCAGTATTGATATCATTATTCCTGCCCGCAATGAAGCCAGTAATATTGAGGCTTGTTTGCATTCTATCTTTCAGAATGAATATCCTTTAGATCAGTTTCAGGTTTGGGTAGTAGACGATTTTTCCGAGGACGGCACAGCGGCAATTGTCAAAGATTTAAGTTTAAAACATTCCAACTTAAACCTAATCCAACTTAAAGATAGCTCCAATCAAAACCAATTCCCATTTGGAAAAAAGCAGGCTATTGCAAGTGCCATTGCACAAAGTAAGAACGAATTGATTGTAGCTACGGACGCCGATTGCCAGGTACCCGACCAATGGTTGAATTACATCGCAAGTTATTATCAGGCTCATGATAAACAATTTATTGCTGCTCCGGTGAATTTCATGGCAGAACGAAGTTTGTTAGAGCGCTTCCAATCTCTGGACTTTGTTGGGATGATGCTCATTACAGGTGCGGGTATAGCTCAAGGTTGGATGCACATGAGTAATGGCGCTAACCTGGCGTATACGCGGAAGGTCTACCAGCAAGTAGATGGTTTCCAAGGCATTGATCATCTGGCTTCGGGAGATGATATGCTTTTGATGCAAAAAATAGCGCATCAGTTTCCAGATAGTATCGGTTTTCTCAAAAACCCAGAGGCCACTGTAAGCACTAAAGCCCAAGCTACCCTAAAGGATTTCGTACAACAAAGAGTACGTTGGGCCTCTAAATCCAATCATTATCCAGAATGGCGCGTTACTGCAGCTTTGGCAGGCGTCTTTTTCTTTTGTTGGAGTATTCTGGGTAGTTTTTTGTTGATACCTCTTCAAACGACTTTCTTCATTCCTCTTTTTTTGGGACTACTTCTTTTAAAAGCTTCCGTTGATTATTATTTTTTAAAAGAGGCCAGTCATTTTTTTCAACGCTCGGAGCTTATGAGGCATTTTTGGCCTAGCCAAATTTTACACATCCTCTATATCTGTTTTGTAGGCCTTTTGGCCAATTTGCGCAAGGAATATGCTTGGAAGGGACGTAAGGTGCGGTAGCGTATTTTAATTAGCATAGCAGGAAGGAATCATTTCAATAAGATACTTGTTTCTCAGATGTGAAAAAATACAGCTATTCTAAAATTGGAGCTTTCCACACCAACCACAACGAAGATTCTTATACAATTACTGAGATTGAAGACCATAAATGGCTAATTGCCGTCATGGATGGATGCTCTATGGGTGTAGAAAGTCATTTTGCCTCCACACTAATTACTAAAATCCTCCGCAAGATTGGTAAGGAACTCAGTTATAAATCGTTTATCGAAAAAACCAGAAAAAACACTAGTCAATACCTGGAGTCCATTCTAAGTCAATTATTCTATGAATTGAAACAGATACAGGATCTATTACATCTTGACAACTTAGAAATTTTGAGCACCTTGATTCTTGGCGTTTTAGATGAACAAGAAAAAGTGGTTGAACTAGTAACTATTGGTGATGGGTTGATTTATTGTGATGGGATCTTCTATGAATATGATCAGGAGGACAAACCAGATTATCTAGGCTATCATTTAACTGAGGATTTTTCAACTTGGTTCAAAATTCAATCTCAAAAGCTTAGTTTAAAAAATGTAAGTAACCTAAGTATTTCAAGTGATGGCATTTTTACTTTTAAAAACTTTACGGGTAAGCAGTATCCGATAATAGAAGACCATGAAATCCTAGCATATCTTTTGATAGCAGAAGGCTCAAAAGATCAGGAAACCATGTTGAATAAAAAAGTGATCGAAATTGAAACCAAGTATGGCTTGAAGCCAAGTGACGATTTAACTATTATTAGAATAATAATGGAATAAAAAAGAGGTGCCCAATTTAATAATTCGACACCTCTTAAATTTAATTATTTCTTATCTATCGCTGACTACTAGCTTTGATAAAGCCATTGACATCATCTCTAAATTTCTCCAGTGAAGGCTGATGCGTATACATCATGTGCCCCGCTTCATAATACTCCATAATGATGTTATCACGTATATTTTTAGGTAATCCTAAATGATCAATAGAATATTCTACTCCGTAGAATACCGTAGCAATATCATAGATACCATTGAGGATTAGCACTTTCATATTGGGGTCTCTAGACATTGCATTGGCCATATCCGGCCCAGTATTAATGGCAACTTGGGTTCCCCAGCCATTATTTCCCTGGTGGCTCCAATCCCATTTAAATCCAGCACGGCCACCCGCACTGGTGGTATACATTTGGTCTTTATCAACCTTTAAGGTATTGTAAAAGTAATCCATGAATCCAGTAATATAGGCTGGAGAAATAGCAGCAGATTGTGGATCATAATTACCAGTCTGGCTGATGCCGTCCATGTTAATTCCTTTATAGCGGGAATCCAGACGTCCTACTAGTTCGCCAGTTTCTCTCAACATCTCTGCAAAAAATTCTGAATTGGTAACTCGTAGATTAGCACGCATCCAATAATCGGTATCGGTGCCGGTAAAATTGGCTAATTTTTCAGCCATGGCTCTTTTATCTGTATCCGATAGACGAGACCCTTTGTATAATGCAGGCATATATTCGTTCTCTGTAAATTCGCGTACCTCATCCAAAAATTCATAAACATCCACTGGTTTATCAGGAATCTGGTCATGATACCAGGCAGTAGCTGCGTAAGTTGGGAAATGCGCTAAATAAGGCAAATCATCATCTGGAGGAAAAACAAGACTCCGTAAATCAAAAACTGCGGAGACCATAATTACACCATTCATGGCAATCCCACTGTTCAGTAAACTATTCATTACGCCCGCATTTCTAAAGGTTCCATAGCTTTCTCCCAGTAAGAACTTAGGTGAATTCATGCGGTTGTGCTCAATTAAGAATTGACGGACGAATAAGCTGATACTCCGGATGTCTTGATCAACACCCCAAAAATCACTAAACTTAGCTTTCCCTACTGGGATACTCAGTCCCGTACCGATTGGATCTAACATTACCAAGTCTGCCACTTCCAGTACTGAATATTCATTATTAACCATTTGATAGGGGGCAGCGGGCATAAATTCAGGATCATTCACAACAATACGCTGTGGACCAAGAACCCCCATATGCAACCAAAAAGAAGAAGATCCTGGTCCACCATTGTAGGCAAATACAATTGGTCGATTTTTTTCCGGATTATTTTTGGCATAATAAGTAAACCCAAAAAGTGCGATGGGTTCGTTATTTTCGTCTCGCAGTTTCATAGTACCTGCGTGGGCAGTTAGATTAATGGTTTGGCCTCCTACTTTTAATTGTTGTTGAGTAGTAGAGACCTTGGCTTCGGGCATAGCCTTAGGTGCCATTCCTTTGGTCTGGTCTTGAGCGAACAGGGTCACGGTGGATAGGAGTAGGAAGCAAAGGAAAATATTTTTCATTGTTCAATGATTTTAGTAAAAAGAGATTTTATTTGAGGAAAGACTGTATTGGTAATCCATGCAAATAATTTGGCCTTTTGTTTGATTATTTTGAATTATTTTACCTTGAATATAAAAACTTCTCAACAAAGAAGCGACTTATTCTCTTATTATTGGGAACGGCTTTTTATCTTGTGAACTATGGTTGAATTAGCGGGCATAATTATTTTAGGAATAGCCGCCCAGTGGATAGCTTGGCGGATTAAAGTACCAGCAATCCTTCCTCTAATCTTAATTGGATTAGCGGTTGGGCCTCTGTCTGTTTTTTATACAAATAATGGAGAAAAATTGATTGAGCCCATCTACAATGCGGAGTTAGGGCATGGCCTTTTCCCGGGTAGTTCTCTTTTTTACTTTGTCTCACTCGCTATTGGTGTCATCCTTTTTGAAGGAGGCCTTACCTTAAAACGCAGAGAGCTAAAAGATGTGGGTCCGGTGATTTTAAAATTAATCACCGTAGGTAGCATTGTCACTTTTGTGGGAGCTGGCCTAGCTGCCTATTATATAATGGGACTTACCCTACCTATTGCTTTTTTATTTGCAGGCTTAATTATTGTTACGGGTCCTACCGTTATTGCGCCTATTCTACAGAATGTTCCTTTGAATCGGAACGTTGCTACGGTGTTAAAATGGGAAGGTATTTTAATTGATCCGATTGGCGCATTGGTAGCTGTTTTGGTTTTTGAATTTATTCAATCTTCTGATGGAGGTATGGCATTTACTTCCCACGCTTTAATCACCTTTTCTCAGATTATTTTAATTGGTCTAGCCTTAGGTGAAACAGCAGGATACTGTTTGTAT
>CAXIDD010000372.1:0-5712 GCA_964021975.1 uncultured Saprospirales bacterium
GGTAGGTGGCATATTCAAAGCGTTGAATAAAACCGATCCAATATTATTTTCTAAAAGTGTCTTTCTATCTTGTCTACTATAAGCGATCACTGCATTAGTAGATATTTTATCTGTCAATTCTGTAGTATAGTTCAAGTTGGCAGTATAACGTCTAAAACCAGACTGTTCTCCTCCAACGATACCTTCTTGATCGAAGTAAGAACCTCCAATTGCATAACGAGAACGCTCGCCACCTCCACGAATATCTAAGTTCGTTTGGAAGATTGGTGCCCGTTGAAACACTTCGTCCTGCCAGTCAGTCCCGGCGCCTAAACTCCCGATATTAGTAAAAGGAGGTTGGCTTCCGCCATTGGCAAAGGCTTCATTGATTAATAAAGCATATTCTGTGGCATTTAAGACCGGGATTCTACGCTCCGCTTCTTGAATTCCATAGAAAGAGTGTAAATCAATGGTAGGAGCAGACGATCGAGTTCCTTGCTTGGTAGTAATCAATACAACACCATTGGCAGCCTGTACCCCGTAAATACTAGCAGAAGCATCTTTAAGGATGTTGATACTTTCAATACTGGAGGGATTAAGGGCACTCAAGTCCTCATAACGTACTCCATCTACTAAAATTAATGGGTTGTTATTCCCGTTAGAGGAAATACCACGGATACGGATATTCATTCCTCCACCAGGTGATCCTGATTGAGAACTGATTTGTACCCCAGCAGACTGACCTTGTAGGGCTTGCTCCAAACGGTTTGGATTCAGAGCCTCGATGTCATCAGCTTTGACAATAGATACAGCACCGGTAACTTCTTTCTTTGTTGCAGTAGAAAACCCAATAACCACTACTTCTTCCAAAGCGGAAACAGTAGACGCCAATTGAAGGCTCACATCATCTAAAGTACTTACGGTTAGAGATTGAGTTTCGTATCCAGTGTAACTAAATACAACTTTATCTCCAATTTCAGCCTTGATGGTAAACTTACCGTCAAGGTCGGTAATAGTTCCTTCTTGTTGAGTTTCATTCAAAACGTTAGCGAAGGAAAGCGGTTCCTGAGTATCAGCATCCAGTAAAACACCCGAAAGTGTACTGGCTTGTCCCCAGGCAAACATTGGGAGTAAAACTCCAAAACAAAAGCTAAGCCATTTCATACATGTAAATTTAAATTAAATCATTTTCGTGAATTAGTAATAGATTTCAGACTACTCACATTGAATAAGACTGTTAGTTCTTTTATTCAGACAAAAAAAAAGTATATCAACTTTAATTTTGCCATTAGGGGCTTATTTTTCATAAAATTCCGAATATATTTCTTTATTTATATAAATATTCCTACTACTTTACTACTCATATGAAAATAAGGACTACTCATTTGCATAAAATGACTACTCAATGACAATTAAAGTTTTTGCTTTTTAACTATTTACAGATGAAACTATTTAAATTACTATTAACACTATCTTTCCTACTATTCTACGGAATCATCTCTAGCCAAAACCTAGTTAGCCCATTTATTAAAGTTTTTCCCAAAGAAGCTTATGGCTATGGAACTCAAAACTGGGAGATATTACAGAGTACAGATGGCTTGATGCTTTTTGCCAATAATGATGGTCTGGTCACATTTAATGGTTATGAATGGGACTTATATCCACTTAGCAATCGAACGATTTTACGTGCGATTCTAGAGAACGATGGGAAGGTTTATGCTGGTGGACAAAATGAATTAGGTTATTACCAAAGAGATTTAGTTAATAATTGGAAATTCACTTCTCTAAAGGCTAAAATTCCCCTTGAGCATCAAGATTTTGAAGATGTATGGAATATTGTTGAGCAGGAGCAAACGCTATTTTTTAGAAGCTCTGGCAAAATTTTTGTTTTAGAGAACGAAGCATTTAAAATTTGGGATCAAAAAGATTATGTTTTTTTAGGAAAAGCAGGAGGTAAAATATTCCTACATAGCTCTGACGGACACTTGTTACAGGTAGAAAATGGTGCACCTCAAATTATATTACAAGCCGAGGTGCTGAAAAACATTGAAATTCGTTCGATTGTACCTTTCCAAGATGGTTACCTCATTGCCAGTTTGCGACAAGGCTTTTTTACTTTAAAATCTGGTCAGCTAAAGCCTTGGGAATTACCTAGACTTTCGATTCAACAACCTTTTGCTATTAGTAAGGTAGATGTATTACCCAGTGGCGAGTTGGCCATTGCAACTAATTATAATGGCCTGATTCTATGGAAATCGGACAACGAAATGCCTAATTTAATTACCAGTAGTAATGATTTAACAAGTGATGGGGTAATTAGTACTTGCATTGATAACAGCGGTAATCTTTGGTTAGGACTCGAAAACGGTATCGCCATGGTCGAACTCTCTACCCCTATAAAAAAGGTTAATTTGGTAAGCCAAGGATATGGAGTAGCATACGATTTAGTACGCTGGCAAAATCATCTATATATTGGTACCAATAGTGGCCTATATAAAGTTCCATGGCCGAGCGCTCTTGCAGCCAATAATCTAAAATTAATTCCGGGCTCACAAGGTCAAGTCTGGGGGTTACAAGTAATAGACGACCGATTATTTATGAGTCATGCTAATGGTTTACTTGAGATCAACGATGGTATTGCTAAGCCCGTATTCGAAGCAGAAAGTGGGTGGTTGATTAAAGCCTATGATCAAACTTCCTTAATGTTCGGAACTTATGAAGGCGTATACCTTGGCCTGCGTCAAACTCAAACAACTTTTCTACCAATAGAAAAGCTACAAGAGTCTAGCCGTTTTCTTGAAGTTGATCCAGAGGGAGATATTTGGATGTCTCACCCCTATCGAGGCGTTTTTAGAATACAAAACCCAGGAAAGGATACAGAACAAGTCCGCTTTCTTGGAAAAGAACACGGCTTACCTTCTTCGCTACATAACCATGTATTTAAAATCAATAATCAGGTGATTATTGCAGCAGAAAAAGGCCTTTTCTATTTTGATAAAAAAGCAGGAATTTTTAAGCCATTAAATGACCTCAATCAATATTTCGATACGCAGGAAAAAATTAGACGCTTAAAGGAAGCACCCAATGGAAATATCTGGTTCATCACAGAGTCTGAGATTGGCTATTTAAAAATAACAGAAGTTGGTTTACAAAAAAACATTGAAAAACGTATTCTGCCTAATGTTAAACGATTTATGAACGGTGGTTGGGAAAAAATATACCCTATCGATGATAATAATGTCTTCATTACCTCTATTAATGGTCTTTTGTATATACAGCTGGAAGATGGACAAGTAGTACATCAAGCCTTTCCGCTTCGGATGAATACCATTCAAATCAACCAGGATAGCACCTTTTATCCTCTTGCCAGTGACTCCAAACTTCAATTTAGTCCCAAACAAAATGATCTTACCTTTGAGATGTCAGCTATTGATTTTGCTTTTTCTGATGACATAAGATATGAATACTTTCTGGAAGGTTTTGATGAGGGTTGGACTACACCAGACCACAGCCGGACAAAAGAATATACCAATCTCCCCTACCAAAAATACACGCTCAAGGTTAGAGCAATGAATCCTAATCAACGGTACTCTGAAATCTTTTCTTTAGATTTTGAAATCCTTAAACCCTGGTACTTATCGCTAATAGCTAAGGTTATATATGGTATCCTTGCCATTTTATTAGCTACTTTTTTAACCCGAGTGGTCTTAAAACGATTTGAAGCCTTAGAAAACGAAATGGCCAACACCGTTAATCAATCTAAAAAAGAAATCCGCAGATTAGAAAGCGAACGAATACAAGCAGAACTTGACCATAAAAAAAGGGAATTAGTCAGTACAACTATCCATATTGCCAAGAAAAATGAAACCATTCAAGAACTGGCTGGTCAATTGAACACCTTAAAAAGAGAAATAAAAGATCCTATAGCTAATAAGAAGTTACAAAAAGTAATTCATTTCTTAAAAACAGAGGACCATGCAGATGAAGGATGGGACCAATTACTCTATCATTTTAATGAGTTGCATCCCTCGTTCTTTGACAAGCTTAAAAAGGAACATCAAAGCCTGACTCCCAAAGATTTAAAACTTTGTGCCTATTTAAAGATGAATCTTAGCACCAAGGAAATAGCCAACTTGATGAATGTTTCTATTCGAGGAATAGAGGCTAGTCGATACCGTCTTCGAAAGCGACTTAACTTACCCTCGGATTCCAATCTAAATACTTTTTTCATGAACTATTGATTTGTTCTCATGTATAAGAGTATGCCTTCTTTTGTATTTAGGTAAATACTCTTTTCGTACGGATTCATTGCTTACTTTTGCAAAAACAATCGCTACATTATGAAATGGACACTGGATAAACAGCTGTTTACCGGATTAGCAGTTATCATTTTCTTGTTTAACTTGACGCTTCTCACTGATTTTGTCTGGTTATGGCAGGGCCCGGAAACACTTTTAGCCAACGATGTTATTGCGCAACGATACAGCAGTTTGGTTAGTTGGCTTGTAGAGCAGTTTTCGGCTGGTGACCCTCTAAATCTAGTAGGTTTCCGCCTTCCAGGTCTAATAATTACGGTGCTAGGTGTGGTGGCGATAGTGCTCATTACCCGAAAAATATTGGGTAATGATTTTACTTTATTGCTTTGCCTTACCTTGGCAAACTGTTTTTTGATCATGATGTTTAGTAAGGTGGCAAGTGGTGATGCTTGGACTTTAGTACTGCAGTCTATTGGTGTTTTAAGTATGATTCGTTTTATCAAAACACCTACACTACTTTGGCGAATCATTCATTATTTAGCTATTGCTGGAGCCATATGGTTTAACCCAATTATGTCCAGTATACTTTTTATACTTGTCCCCGCAATTTATTATATTTTCCTACCTAAAGGGAAAATAGTTTGGAAGCTTGCCCCTTGGAATATAGTCTTCTTAAACTTAGTACTTTATTACATAAGTCCACAAAATAATTGGTTGGCTGAGGACCATTATTTAAGTTGGGGTCAAAGCGGTTTTGGCCTCTATTTACTGGTTATTTTCATTAGTTATTTGCCCTTACAGGGCTTCTTTCTAGCCGGCATTGTAGCAGCTTTTAAAAACCTTAAGAAAAAAGAAGAGTTTAGCCTATATTTTTTACCCTGGCTGGTCATCGGTTTATTACTGCAATCTCCTTCTGTGGTAGTGGTAATGGCCATTTTTATTACCAAGCATTTGCAGGACTTTTTTGTTAAGAATTATCCTTATGGAGGCTATATTAAAGCATACAGTACCCTCCATCTAATCACTTTTTTCTTTGCGGCAGCATTTCTGATGTTGGGAGGCTTCTTTGTTTTCAGAGGGACTGGTTTTAGATCTGGACTGTCTTTTAGTTTTGTTTACTGGGTTTTAAGTTTCTTACTGGTGATTGGAATTTTTGGAAAAAACAAGCGATTCATCTACGCAGGAGCCTTTCTGAGTGGTCTATTAAGTACCACCATTTTCTGTGTGCAAATCTTTCCATTACTAGAAAATCAACGCATACACCGAAAGGTTTTGAGTAATTTTGAAGTACAACGCATCGAGCCAGCGTGGGTAATTTATAAAAGTGATCTACCTGTACAAGAGGATCAGCTCTTATTTTATTTAAAAAATGAGACTAAAGCAGAAGTTGTATTGGAACAACCAAATGAGCAGGTTGGTGTAGCGTTGATCCCACAAGCAAAGGCAGATTCAACTATGGTTACTGGATGGAGAGATA
>CAXIDD010000373.1:0-5696 GCA_964021975.1 uncultured Saprospirales bacterium
CAATAGAAAAATGGAGAAGGTACAGTAGAGGATTCGCTTAATACATGTAGATCTGGTCATATTCCTTGTATGAGATATAGGTATTGCTACAGAATACTTTGCAGCTAGTTATGATTTGCTGGCTAAAGATAATAAATTAATGGGAAGTGCAAGTTGTTCCAGCTTTGGGTTGGAAGGAAGAATAACAACTCAAATTATGAGTTTTTCACCTTATTGCAATACAAATCCCAATTATCAGAGCACCTTAAAGGGTTTAGCCAACTGCAAATCTCAACGAATTACGCTTCCGGTGATCATACCTTCAGCTTGATTCGACTGCGATTAGATCTTGGGAAATTCCAGACCGGGCTGACTTTTACTGGACCTGAGGCGGAATATAATATAGCGCCCGGCGTGTTTTTCAGAATGGAGCTTTATTAAAAGCTGTGAATACTCAGTGCACTTAGATGGTTTCTAAAAAGTATTCTAAGATTCCCCCAAGACCTCATTCGTCAACTCAAGCTCGTCTTCATAAATGGTATGTGCTCCGTTTGGATAAATCCGCTCGGTTACTTGTGCACCCATTTCTGCAAAAACGGCACTGCTATCTTTCACCCGTTGGAGTGGGATATGTGCATCCCTATCACTACATCCAATGATGACGGGCATCTCTTGGAAGTCACCTTGATAATTTTCTTTATTCAATTCTGCACCAATTAAGCCGCCGCTGTAAACGAATAAACCGCCATACCGCTGCGCATTACGGGCCACGTACTCACTTGCTAAACAAGCACCTTGAGAAAAGCCAAGGAAGTAAATATTTTCCGTTTGGAGGCCAGCTGCTAAGGCTTCTTGAACGACTGCATCAATTAACTCAAGGGCCGAACTCAGGCTCGGTTCGTTTTGTACTACCGGAGCCATGAAACTATATGGATACCAGGTCCGCTGGGTAGCTGCCGGTGCTATCAATGCAAAATCATCCAATTGGAGGTAGTTCGCCAAGCCTAAAATAGAATCGGGATTGGCTCCCCGACCATGAATCATAATGATGGCCTTGGATGCTTGAGCCAATGGCTGTCCTTGATAGGTGATGTCTTTTTTATGTGTATGCATGATTTTAATTTTTGAATTATTGATTAGATCAATGGATGAATTATAATTATTAATTCATCCATTTCTTAAATCATCATTTCCTTACCTAAATTTTGGAAGCACACTTTCAATTTGTGCCCGATTTTTTTCTTCCCACTCTGGCAGTTTCAGTGTTTGTCCAAGATTATCAGCAGTTTCGTCGACGGTGAATCCTGGCGGGATAGTGGCGATTTCAAATAATACATGTCCAGGCATTCGGAAGTATATGGAATGAAAATAGTTGCGGTCTTTAAAATCTGTCACCTTGAAACCTAAGTCTTCTACCAAATGTTGGCGTATGGTTGCTAAGGCCTTATCGTTTTCTACTCGCCAAGCTACGTGATGTACGGTGCCAATCCCATTGTGTCCCCGCTTAGCAGTTGCATCGTGTCTGATGTCCACATAATTACCTGCAGATTTGCCATCATTACCATAGAGTCTGGTATAGTTTCTGTCTGATTGGAGGATGGTGAACCCAAAAACCTGCGTCATGAAATCTATCGTAGGATTTAAGTCCGCTACCGAAAGCGTTACCGCGTAAAAGCCACGGATGGCCACCGCTGCTGCTATTTCAGAATTAGTCCAAGGAGCACGGTCATCTTGATCACTGCCAATAAGTTCTAACTCTAAGCCTGCTGGATCTTTAAAACTCAATAGAGGCTGTCCAAAACGCTGTTCTTTTTGAAAATCAATATTAAACTCAGCTAATCGGTTTTCCCAAAATCCAAAAGCATCCGTTGGGATAGAAAAAGCCGTGACGGCTACCTGACCTGTCCCAGGAGTACCCTGGCGCACTTGTTGCCCTTTGTAAGGGAAGGTAGTCATGATGGTTCCGGGGCTACCTTGCTCATTTCCATAATAAAAATGATAAACTTGATTGTTATCAAAATTGACGGTTTGTTTAACAAGCCTAAGTCCCAGTATTTTGGTATAAAAATCAAAATCTTCTTGGGCATCGGCTACCGTAGCGGTAACGTGGTGTAAGCCTTTGATTAATGTTTTAGTATCCATTTCATTGTGATTATAGAGATGATCGTATAATTAAATAGGATCATGCTCATTTCATTTTCAACAAAGAAAAGCCAAATTCGATGGTTTATAAATGGAAAAAATGCGGCTATTGATGTAAAAATGCCGGATCATCGTCTTGGCTACTCCCATATTGATCGATATTTGAGCCAAGAGATACGTTGATTTATGTATTTTAGCAGGCTAAAATTCTATTCATGTTAAAGCGTATCTCACTTACCCTACTTTTTATTGTACTGGCTTTTTATTTCGGTGCTAGCTGGTTTTTTTCTAATCTAATTTTAAATCCACCACAAGGCGATCCCATACAACGGACGGAGGCGATGCTTAAAATTGCTGGTCCCAATGCAAAGCCTATTAATGATTGGCTGAATATTCCGGATACTTTTGCCTTGGAGGCTAGAGATGGGAAAACAATCCGTGGTTGGTATTTTAAGGCTAAAGATGAGGCCGAATGTGCTGTTATTATGGCGCATGGTTGGTCAAGTAGCCGTTTGCACATGAATAAATACATGCCTTTATTTGAGGACTGTCCTTGTGACATTATTACCTACGACCAACGGGGTCATAACAAGAGTGAAACTGCTTATGGGACCGGTGGAATAAAAGAGGCCGAAGACTTGTTAATGATCCACAATTGGTTAAAAGACGAGACTGGTCTAAAGAATGAGGATATTGGTTGGATTGGTATTTCCTGGGGTGGTGCTACGGTACTACAGGCAGGTGCTACCGATGAAGATGTCGCTTTTATAGTATCTGATTCGCCGTTTCAAAATTGGTATTCTGCAGTGATGGAGCGTGCAGTACGGGATTATGGAAGCTGGATTACAGCCTTTGTACCCATGATCAAAACTATAGTCTGGGCACGTGCAGGGGTTAATTTTGACAAAGCTAGTGCTTTAAAGGAAGCGGCAAAAATTAAAGAACCTGTATTCTTGATTCATTCCAAGGCAGATTCTGCCACTGCTTCTACCCAATCGGTCAATATTGCGGCTCAATTAAATCCATCAAGTAGCGAGTTTCATCATACTGAGTGGGGTAATGATCACGCAGATGATATAAAAAACAATCTGGCAGAATACGAGGTTTTGTTTAACGCCTTTATAGAAAAATATGCGCCTAACTTTAGCACTTGTCAGCAAGCAAGTGTAGATACCATTAGCAATCAAGTCATGAATTAATGAAGTAATAAATTGTCGAATTAAACTCAACAATTCATCACTTCATTAACGCATCATTTGCTAGGAACTACCAGCGACCGCCGGCATCATTTTTACGCCGGCGATCGTCGGCTTCTTTGACTTCTAGTTCTTTGCCTTTGTACTCCATTCCATTAAGTGCTTCGATGGCTTTCTTTCCTCCTTCTTCGGTTTCCATTTCTACGAAACCAAAGCCACGGGATTCGCTAGTTACCCTATCATAAATAACTTTGGCAGAGTAAACTTCGCCATACCGAGAAAATAAGCCATGTAAGCTTTCGCCATTGACTTGCTGACTTAGGTTTTTAACAAAAATATTCATTGATTTGGATTTTTTGAATGAATGATAATTTCTTAATGTAAAAATAACGCTACGATCACTCCTAGCGTTATTTTTACATCTAATTTTTTTAAGAAACTATTTTAAATACGCCTTAAGGAAAGCGATAATTAGTCCATCATAGCCTCCAACTTCGCTTTTTCAGCCTTTAATTCTTCTAATCTTTCATAAACATCTTTTCCTGGTACTTGATCTGCTCTACCTACGATGCCATACAAATAGTTAATCTGAGCAACCAACATCGGACGCATATAAGTACCTTGAGCGGTTTCTAGCTCTTTGTTTAATTTATCTAGGGTAGCAAATCGATCTTTTTCACTGCTACTTAAATCATTTCTAGCCTTCAGCTTCTTATGCTCTTTACTGATTTTAGCACTCATTTTCTTAGTCTCCGAAAGCAGATCAACAATTTGTAGCGCAATTTTTTCTTGCTCTTTTAGATCTGCTAAAGTGACTCCGCTAGCTTTAACTTTAGGATCCATCACCAGTTTCAAACTGCTTTCCATGGATTTACCATCTACGGTCAGTTTAATTTTATAAGTCCCAGGACTAACCATTGGTCCGCGAGCATAGCTTCGTCTGCTAGAAGCATCCCAGCTACCATTGTGACGCATATCCCAAGAAAACCGGTGGATTCCTTTTTTGGCACTTAGATTACTATTCACAGAATACTCGATGGCATTGGTGGCCATATCTCGAATAACGGTACTTTTCCCTTCGTCCTTACTGCTACTGACCAAGGTCCGGATCAATTGCCCATTCGCATCCATGATTTCTAATTTCACAGGTGCTTTGGTATCCTTTGGCAAATAATATTCAATAGTAGCGGCGGGCAATGGATAGTTAATATGCTCCGATCCACTACGACCTCTGTAACGGTAACGGATTTGTTCTTTAGGGTCAAATAATTTAGCAGAACTACTTAATTGCTCTGCATTTTGGTGCAAAGAACTCAAGTTATCCATAATCCAGAAAGAACGGCCCATAGTAGACATAACTAAGTCTTTACGGTGCACTTTGATGTCCGTAATCGGAGTCACGGGCAAGTTCTTTTGGAAAGACTGCCAGTTTTCACCATCATCAAAAGAAATAAAAATTCCAAACTCAGTACCAGCATATAACAGGCCTTCCCGATCTGGATCTTCTCTGACTACACGTACCGGATGATCTGTTGGCAAACCAGCTGTGATCAACTTCCAGGATTTTCCGTAGTTAGTGGTTTTATAAATGTAAGGCTTCCAATCTCCTAATTGGTAACGGAGGCTAGAAAAGTAAGCTTTTCCGGCTTGATGTGGAGATGGTTCTACACAATCGATACGGCCACCACCCGGTAAACTTTTAGGTGTGACATTTGTCCATTTCTTGCCACCATCTTTGGTAACATGGACCGGACCATCATTGGCACCTACCCAAATTAGGCCTTCCTCAATTTTTGATTCTTGGATGGCATAAATAGTACTATAAAATTCCTCCCCAGTAATATCTCTAGTAATTGGTGATCCAGAAATCACTTGTTTGTCCGCTTCAAAAGCAGTCAAGTCGGGGGAAATCGTTTCCCAGGTTTTACCATCATCCATAGTTTTGTGTACAAACTGAGAAGTATGGTAAACCACATCTGGGTTGTGTGGAGATACATGAATAGGAGATACCCTTTGGAAACGGAATTTCAGATCTTTTGGATTGTTTCCATACATATAGGCAGCACCTACATCATAGCTTTGCTCTTGTCCAGTGCTTTTATTATAAACACTGAAACGCCCTTTACAATTGGCATATACGATATCTGGATTTCCAGGTTTTGGAACGGCAGGTCCCGTTTCACAGCCACCGGTATTCATAACTAGTCCCATCGCACCAGCTTGATGACCATATGGTGGCAAACTAGGTACAGAGACCGTAGTGTAGTTGTCTTGTTGACCAGCATAAAGCCAATAAGGGTATTGATCATCGACTTCGACTTGTTACAATTCAGCTGTAGGTTGATTGAGTTGTGTGGACCATGTTTTGCCACCATTATG
>CAXIDD010000374.1:0-5691 GCA_964021975.1 uncultured Saprospirales bacterium
AATCTGGGAATAATGCAGGCTCCAGGATATCCTATTTATATTGGGCTTTTGCATAATAGACTTTAGCATAAGAAACCTAAAATAAACGGTATAAGTTCCTCTTCCCGATAACTAGAATTTTATTCACCAGAACTAAGCTAAGCTTAAAAAAGACCTAAAAAACTGGATTATTTAAAAAATAAATTCTAACTTGCTGTTAAATAGTACAGATTTATTTTCATTCTGTGCTTTGCTCCATCAACAAACAATAGTCTTTTTTTTCTACGCGGCAAACTATTGTTGACTTCCATACTATAATACTTCTCTTCTAAGATCTAAGTCGCCTATAGGCGTTCTGATCCTTATTGCTCCTATTTTAATTGGGCTAAAAGAGCCACCACAAAATGTATTACCTCATTTTGACTACAACTATACGCCTAGTATAGGAGTGTCCTAAAATCATATAAACAACATGAAGATCAAATTCATTAAAACACTTTTAGCTATTAGCTTTTTTATCTTATTGAGCACTAGTTTACAGGCTCAAATACCCAAACTCATTTCCTATCAAGGTTTCCTGACCAATACGAGTGGAGAAGTCCTAGACAATGGGGCCTATAACATTACCGTCAAAATTTTTGACGCAGAAACCGGTGGTACGGAGTTATGGTCCGAGAATCACAGTGTTAGTCTGATCGGAGGACTCTTCAACGTAGCTTTAGGTTCGAATACACCTTTAAACTTATCTTTTGACCGACCCTATTTCGTCAGCACGACCGTAGACGGCACAGAATTATTACCGCGTACGGCAATGACAGCATCTCCTTATGCTTTGAATGCTCCAAACAATGGACAAGGCCAGGGAGGTTCAGCAAAAGCCTATGCATTAGATGCAGAAGATGGCAGTAAAGTAGACGTCGTTTTAGTTGATTCAGAAGGTCAGGTAGGGATAGGAGACCATCCAGGTGTGATGCCCGATGCCTTTACCTATATATTTGCAGATGAACCTGCTAGAATTGGCTTACAAACGGACATCATCTACAATCCATCTACGAGAATGGCAACGGGTATCTATGCTCAGTCATCCTTAGGAAGCCTATTTGAAGAAGACGATGATCTAGCAAAAGGTATGCAAGTTAACATGCTAGGCGAAAATGCATTCATTCACACAGGGGTTTTTGGGGTAGCCAATGGTGCCTTAAATGGTTACGGATTTTGGGGAAGAGCCCTGGATAATGATCAGAATACAGGTGTTTATGGCGAAGCCTTTGGCGGGGAAACCAGCACAGGTATTTCGGGTATTTCGGGTAATGGTGCCCTAAATTATGCAATAAAGGGGGCGAATTTCGGTACCGGCTGGGCTGGTTACTTTCAAGGCAACGGTTATTTTGGCTCTCCCTCTAGCACCGCACCTCCTACGGATAACAGATCTGCACAACTTTTAGTAGATGGCCAATTCAATAATATTGGTATTCTAGCTAGCTCCAATGACATCGGTGCAAGACTGGAAGGAGGCAATCAAGCCTTAATCGCCGAATCAACCACTGAAACAGGATTTGCTGGCTTGTTTAATGGTAAAATGCTAGTTCAGGATGCCGCTAGTTCAACAGAAGGTGCAGAGCAAGTCATTATGACAACTGCTTTGAAGAACACGGTACTTTCTTTGAGGAATACCCTAAATTCAGATGAGGATAATTTTGGTATGCAATCTATTGCTGCTGGTTTAAACGGTATCGGTGGGCGCTTTCAAGGTAGCAAACTAGGTGGGCGTTTTATTGGACAGACTGGCCTGGAAGCCATCGCAGCAAGTCCTAATGATTATTCTGGTGTTTTTTATGGCGATCTCAAAGTGCTAAGGTCAGATCCAAGTCTTCCCGAGACCATTGGTACTATTATTCAACCAGAGAAAATCAATCTAATCCAAAAAGCTCCTGCCATCCTAGAAACAGTCCTAGAGCCTGGTAAAATTGAACTGATCGAAGATGTAGATAATGATGTGAGGGTCAGAATCAATGCGCCTTTTATTTCCATTCGTGGTAATTCACTAGCTAGTCAAGTCCCTCGTTTAATACTTTATGATCAAGGCATTAATTATACGCTTTCAGGATCTACAGAGGGCTTATCTTTCTCCGGTGGCCGCACTACTTTTGACCGAAGTAATGGCATCACGATCAACAATCAAGCCACAGGATTTGATACAGATTTGAACGCCTATGGTTTAAATATCAATGGTGGCACACATGGTTTAGCCATTAAACTGGACGAAAGAACCAATTCTGATAATAACTTTATCAGCTTCATGGACGATTCTCAGGCTTTCCCGTTCCAAGGTAGCATCGTTGGTTCTTCCGATGTTTCTGATATTGGAGAGTTATTAGTTGATTTTTTTAAAGATATTTTAGCGCCCGACCCTAGTGTTGAGAAGGAACAAAGTGTTGATGTCTTTGAATCCTTCAATAAAACAATGGCTGACCCCGATTCCAATACCGAAGGAGCTGCAGATGTTAATAAAGCAAATACGGGTGATTTCGCAACCATTGTTAACGCTTTTGGAGGAGATAGAATCTTGAATGCGGAGTTCTTAATCAATCAAATCATGATGAGAATTGACGTCCTAGATGCTTCTTTCACTTTTGTCTCTAGTTTATTGAGTGTTTTTGATCCCGAAGACATCTGGGCTACTGGCGTTTCCTTGGCAACCTCAATTGTTAATTTAGGAATCTATACCGGCTACGAACTCTTATTGGTTGGTGTATCCTACGAAACTGCATCAGGCGACTATGCTGAATACCTTATCCGTCAAGATTCTAATGAATTGATTACTTATGGGGACATTGTTGGCGTACGTACTGGAGAAATTTCCAAACAGTTCTTCGAGGCGGATCATTTTATGGTCGTATCCAAAGCACCAGCTATGTCCGGTGCTGCACCACAACCACAAATTCGCCACCTTTATGAGAAAGTAGCCTTCATGGGTCAAGTCCCCGTAAAAGTGATGGGCGTGGTCAACAAAGGAGATTATATCATACCTTCTGGTAATGGAGATGGTCTCGGTATTGCCATCAATCCTAAAAAAATGCGCCCAAAAGATTACCACCGAATCGTCGGGATAGCATGGCAAGAAAGTGACGGAAAAGCGCCTTTTAGAATGATCAACACGGCCGTCGGGATTAATCAAAATGACCTGGCAAATATCGTTGACGAAATGCAAACCGTCATGAATGAAATGCAACTTGCTCTTAAAAGGTTGGATCCAGAATATCAAGTTAGCCTCTTTAACACAGATAGTTCAAAACCTCAGGCTAGTCAAGCTAGCTCTGATTATTCTGTGGCTCCTACACATCCTAGCAAAGTAGATCACCTATTTAGTGGAATGACCTTCGAAACGCAAGAAGAAGCTATAGCAGCCGTTACCCAAGCTTGGAAGGAGGTCGCTAACATCGATATAGAAGAAGAGCAATTTGAAATAATGAGAACCATTTTAGATCATCCAGAGCAAGCCCCTCAAGTAGCAGCAAATTATGCTAAACGTATTCAAAGCTTGCAAGAAATAGTACAAGACTTACAAACCTATATTAAGGAAAATAAATAAGCGCTTTTTTGACGATAGGCGAAGTTTTTAACTTCGCCTATCACCACTAAAAATCCCGATTCACCCCATTTCTTTCTGCAATCCACTTGAAATAACCAGACCAACCTGGACTTGGGTTTCCATAATTTTTACCCAAACGGACAATCACAATACGATCCTTAGGACTCACATAAACGTACTGCCCTAAATGGCCCTCCGCTGCAAAAGCACCCGTTGGCCAGCGTACATACTCTACCATTTTACCATCTTGTTCATATTCAAAAGTCATATGCATTTCTGGTATTTGCAATGTATCAGAATTGACTTTAGTAATGGATTTATTCCACCATTGATAAGTATAATTAAATCGATTTTTTGGACGATCGAAAGTAGTTGCTTCTTTTACCCATTCCTTGGATACTATTTGCTCCCCGTACCAATTTCCTTCATTCATAAAAAGTAAACCTAGACGAGCAAAGTCTCTGGCTACCGCATTAAGACAGCAGAAAGCTTTAAAATTACCATCCTTCTTTTTGTCTACGGACCAGGTCGCCGCTTGTTCTGAGCCGAGTGGTTTCCACAGTTTTTCTGTAACGATTTCATTTAAAGGTTGCTGATAAACCTCCTCTACAATTTCAGCTAAAATTTGGGTGTTGATACTTCGGTAATTGAAACTTTTATCTGGTTCAGACCGCATTTCTAGATTTTCTAGCTGCTTCTGAATATTCCGTCCGTAATAAGAGACCGCAGCATCACTAAATGGAGAAACGTAACTTTCATTATAATCAACTCCAGTCCGCATTTCTAGGGTGTTCCGAATACTTACTTTTTGGAATTCTTCCGGCAAATAAGGTAGGTAGGTCCTTACTGACTCTTCGAGTGTTTCTATCAAACCCTCATCACGTGCGATACCAATCAAAGTAGAAACATAAGACTTCGCCATTGAAAAAGAATTGACCGGGGTATATTGCTCATAGCCATTGTCATAATGCTCATACAGAATCGTATCGTTACGCATCACTAGAAAGGCGACTGTCTTGGTTTTATCTAAACCTTCTGCAAAATCATACCGCTTATCTTTTTTTCTGAGTTTCGGCAATAGAAAAGAATCCTGTTTAGCTTCTGCGAAATAGTGGACATTCTCACTATCGTTAGGAATATCTTCATTTTGAAACTTTTTGTAATCGTTGATATTGGCAAAGTTGTAAAAGAAGAAGCGGCCCACGGTACAACTACTTAGGCTAAGTGCTAAAAAGATGGTCAAAAGGTAAGTTTTGTGCATAATTATTTTTTCAGGTAATTAATATCTAAAAAATGAATAAAATTATATTCGATTGGTTCAACTCTGAGACCCTGAATTTAATAGGAGCTCAAAAAATAGATCGAAATTGTCTATCTTCCTAGCCTATTTACTAAAATTTCGGATTAGAAAAACAGATATGAAAAGAATTACCTTTCAACTACTTTTGTTCTGCTGTTTATGCATCGGAACCACCCTTTTTGGACAAAATAACCCATCCAATATCTCCTTAACTGGTGACCAGGTAGACATCAACCAGATGCACTGGCGTGGCATTGGCCCTTATCGTGGCGGTAGAGCCAATGCCATCTCGGGCGTTATTGGTCAGGAAGAAGTCTATTACGCTGGCTATACAGGCGGAGGACTCTGGAAAACCATCGACGGGGGAGCCAATTGGTTTAATTTATCAGATGGGTTTTTCACCACTAGCTCCATTGGTGACATTGCCGTTTCGACCAAAGACCCTAATGTGGTTTATGTAGGAAGTGGTGAGCATGCTGTCCGTGGTGTAATGACTACCTACGGAGATGGCATTTATAAATCAACCGATGCAGGAAAAACCTGGAAAAATATTGGGTTGGAAAAAACCCGGCACATTTCAGATGTCCTCATCCACCCAGACAATCCTGAGAAGGTTTACGTAGGTGCACAAGGTGCTGTACATGGTGCTAGTAAAGAGCGTGGTGTTTACATCAGTGACGACGGCGGTCAAAACTGGCGCCAAACCCTTTATGTTGACGAAAACACTGGCGTATCCAGTCTGATGATGGATCCTTCAAATCCAAGGATTCTATACGCAGCTACCTGGGATCATCGGCGCTTGCCTTGGAAAGTTATTAGT
>CAXIDD010000375.1:0-5677 GCA_964021975.1 uncultured Saprospirales bacterium
CTTAGAGCTTAATGCCCCAATTTTAAATTACCTTCCAGCAAATTACCCAAAGCAGGTACAAAAAAAGTTGATGGGTATAACCATCCGAGAAGTTTTACATCATCGTTCTGGATTGCCACGCGATAGCAAAATTGCAAATTCTAAACGGAAAGGAAATGATCCTTTAATTTATGAATATACTGAAGCAGATTTTCTAATCGATTTTAAGCAAATGCGTGTGAAAAAAAATGCTAAGCGAGCATTTGAATACTCCAACTTTGGATATGCTATTTTAGGTTATATTGCGGAACGTGCATGTGGCCTAAGCTATGAGTCGCTGTTGCAAAAATATATTGCAGGGCCCAAGGGACTAAAGAGTACAACAACAAAAGTACCCAATGCAACTAATCGTGTAACGCCTTATTATAAAGAGGATAAGCAGAGGGAAACGCAGTACTTTGTCATGGGGAAATTGACACCACCTTCGGCGATATTTAGTAATACCAAAGACTTGCTAAGCCTTATTCAAATCCAATTAGAAATCTATCGAAAGGAAGATAAAGAACATATGCTTTATTTGACCCAAGACGCCAGACCTCAGACGGGACCAGCCTATGGTTTTGGTTTATTCCATTATGGTAATGGCAGCTACGGGCACGGAGGGGATATCGATGGTTATGCCAGTAATTATTGGTTGTATCCAGAAAAAGACTTGGCTTACGTTTTCCTCACCTCAAGTGGTGGTGATTGGGTCGGACCTTTCTTTCAGGAGGTAGAAGCAGCTTTATTAGAAGATTAAAATGCAACAGTCAAGTGGGGTTCTGCGTCGATGTATTGGTAACTTTAATTCATCAGATTTACATCAAATCATTTCAAAAAATCACCAAAAGATGGGGCGCATTTTCTCTACAATTTTACTAATATGTCTTTTTCAGCCATTGAGCGCTCAATATCAGATTGGTTTGATACCAAGAGTAAGCCCAGATCGATCGGTAAGTCAAAAAATAGGATTCACGGAGGTAACCATAAAGTACGGTAGCCCAGCAGTAAAGAATCGACAAATCATGGGGGAGTTAGTTGCCTATGACCAAGTATGGAGAGCTGGGGCCAACGATGCGACAACCATCACTTTCAGTCGACCAGTAATTATTAATAATAGTAGCTTAGATAGTGGTCGGTATGCCTTTTTTATAGTACCCAGAGCCAATAAAAAATGGACCGCCATCTTTAATAAAATGGATCAACAATGGGGCGCATTTCGATATAATCAAGCAGAAGACGCACTTAGGATTGATCTCCTACCAAGAAGAACTAATGATCATTTTGAAAACCTGACTTATTCCCTAGGACAATTAGGTTTTGAATTTGGAAGCATCCTGCTCAATTGGGGGACTGTAGAACTAGAAATACCATTTGAGACCCATTATGTCGAAGAATTCAAGAACAGCATTGAAGCCCGGGCTGAACAACAACCAGACCATCTAAAATGGGTGGTTTATGTGCAAGGCGCTGAACACCTAGAGCAAATAAAATCAGATCTTGAGACAGCAAAAAAATGGATTCATCAAGCAGAAACTTTGATGAACTCAAGTACTGAATGGAATAAACAGTTCTACCCAAAAGACTACATTATTGGTCACTTGAAATGGATTAAAGCTCAATTACTGGTCAATGAAGAAAGGTATTCAGAAGCAATAAGCTTGGTGGAGGAACTCAAACAATTGAGCAACCCTCTTTTTTATCATAGAAAAAAGGAAGCCGAAAGGATAGATGAAGTTCTAAAAGTATGGAAGGCAGAGAAAAATTAATGCTTACCTCCAATTAACTGTAATGAAGCGTTTATTCTTCGAAAAGCTATCCGGGACGGCAGAGATGATGGACTTTCTTAGTTCTACCAGTAATTGTTCTTTAGTGAAATTTTTGTGTACAGCCAGGCTAATTTCTCGAACGGGTTGAGGTTCTGAAAAACGAATGACATTGGATTTTTCTTGTTTGGGCTTATAGGATAATTCCGGGATTAAAGTGTAACCTTCAGACTGCTCTATCATGTTTTTTAGCGTCTCAATAGAACCACCTTCAATATTGAAATTTCGATCATCTTCTAATGGGTCAAAATCACAAACGTTTAAGGTTTGATTTCTAAAACAATGTCCCTGTCCAAGAATCCAAAGGCCTTCTGGCTTTAATTCATCAGAACGGATGTTTTTTCCCTTCTCTAAAATGGGATTCTCCCTATTAGAATAAATAAGGAAAGGCTCATAGAAGAGTGGGATTTCTCGAATGTCATTTTCTTTTAAAGGTGTTGCTAGCAGTCCAATATCAATCAGGTCATGCTTTAGACTTTTAATAATATGTTCACTCTGCATTTCCAAAATTTCTAGTCTAGTATTTGGGAATGATTCAGCAAAATTACCAAGAAACTTAGGCAAAAGATAGGGTGCTAGAGTAGGAATAATGCCAATTTTGAAGGTGCCTTCTACTTGACTCAATTGATTGTTAACTAATTCTTTTAATTGTTGAATCTCTCTTAAGATTTGTCTAGCTTTAACAATAAAAAGAGTGCCTATGGAGGTTGGCTTTAAAGGTTTTGTTGAACGATCAAAAAGAGCTACACCAATTTGGTCTTCCAGCTTTTTAACCTGTAAGGTTAAGGTAGGCTGCGCTACGTGGCAACTCTCTGCTGCTTTAACAAAATGACGGTGATTGTCTAAGGCAACTATATATTGTAACTGTTGGAGGGTCATGATATTTATTTTATAAATAAAGGTAGTTAAAATATCAATTTGATAAATAGTGAATGATTGAATATATTTGCTCGACCTACAAAAAATAGCTAACAAATTTCTTTATCAGATAAATAATAGTCATCAATGAAAGATTCAAACGGAAGTTCAAATGGAGATGGCAAATGCCCTTTCGGGTTTGATGCCAAAACTTATACACCAACCCGTGGTACCAAAAACCGCGACTGGTGGCCCAATCAATTAGATTTA
This sequence comes from uncultured Saprospirales bacterium, assembly GCA_964021975.1. GTDB lineage: Bacteria > Bacteroidota > Bacteroidia > Chitinophagales > Saprospiraceae > DATFKA01. The sequence goes on from CAXIDD010000375.1 coordinate 2,973, forward strand.
AATATTTTGCGTCAGCACTCTCGTTTATCCAATCCAATGGATCCAGATTTTAACTATCAGGAGGCCTTTGAAGCATTGGATTTGGATGCCGTCAAAAAGGATTTAACTGATCTAATGACGGATTCTCAAGCTTGGTGGCCAGCAGATTATGGGCACTATGGCCCATTCATGGTTCGGATGGCTTGGCACAGTGCAGGTACCTACCGAACTTCAGATGGTAGAGGAGGAGCAAGTGCCGGAACCCAGCGTTTTGCACCATTAAACAGCTGGCCAGATAATGCCAACCTGGATAAAGCAAGACTACTACTTTGGCCAGTTAAAAAGAAATATGGGAATGCACTTTCTTGGGCAGATTTAATGGTCTTGGCCGGAAATGTTGCACTGGAATCAATGGGTTTTGAAACATTTGGTTTTGCCGGTGGCCGTGAAGATGTCTGGGAGCCAGAAGAAGATATCTACTGGGGAACTGAAAAAGAATGGTTGGATGATAAAAGATACAAAGGAGAGCGGGAATTGGACCAACCTCTAGCAGCAGTTCAAATGGGTTTGATTTACGTAAACCCAGAAGGACCAAATGGTAACCCTGATCCTTTAGCATCTGCTAAGGACATCAGAGATACTTTTGGACGTATGGCCATGAATGATGAAGAAACGGTGGCTTTAATCGCTGGAGGACACACCTTTGGAAAAACCCACGGTGCCGCTGACCCAGATAAATATGTAGGTGCAGAGCCTGCTGGTGCACACATCGCAGCCCAAAGCCAAGGTTGGCTAAATACCTTCGGAACTGGAAATGCTGGTGATACGATTACCAGTGGACTAGAAGGTGCCTGGACAACTACTCCAACCCAATGGAGTCACAACTATTTTGAAAATTTATTCAATTACGATTGGGAATTAACGAAAAGTCCAGCTGGAGCGCACCAGTGGAAACCTAAAAACAATGCTGGAGATGGATTGGTGCCAGATGCGCACGATCCAAACAAAAAGCATGCTCCTACAATGCTAACCACGGATCTAGCATTAATAGCAGACCCAGCTTACGAAAAAATCTCAAAAAGATTTTACGAGAATCCAGATGAGTTTGCAGATGCTTTTGCTAGAGCATGGTTTAAATTGACCCATAGAGATATGGGACCAATAGCTCGTTATTTGGGACCAGAAGTACCTCAAGAAGAGTTGATTTGGCAAGATCCAGTACCTGCGGTAAATCATGAATTGATCTCCGATGCAGATGCTACTGAATTGAAACGTCAGATTATGGCTTCAGGGCTATCCATTTCTGAGTTAGTTTCCACTGCCTGGGCTTCTGCATCTACCTTCCGAAATTCGGATAAAAGAGGTGGAGCTAATGGCGCACGTATTCGTTTAGTCCCACAGAAAGACTGGGAAGTTAATAATCCAGAGCAGCTAGCTAAAGTTTTGCAGGTTTTAGAGAAAATCCAAAGTGATTTTAATGCAAAAAGTGGTACAGTTTCCATCGCAGATCTGATTGTATTGGGTGGTGCCGCAGCGATCGAAGCAGCGGTTAAAAATGCAGGCTTTGATTACAGTGTTCCTTTCAACCCCGGAAGAATGGACGCTTCTCAAGCACAAACAGATGTTGATTCTTTTGATGTTTTGGAACCCAAAGCAGACGCATTCAGAAACTACTATACAGAGATAAAAAATGTTTCTCCAGAGGAAGTAATGGTGGATAGAGCACAGTTATTGACCTTGACCACACCTGAGATGACTGCATTATTTGGTGGCTTGAGGGCTTTAAACATCAATTACGATCACTCGAAGCATGGTGTTTTTACCAATCAAGAAGATACGCTAAGCAACGATTACTTCGCGAATCTACTGGATTTAGGTATTAAATGGTCTTCTGCTACGGATGAAGATGCATCCTTTGAAGGCAGAGACCGAATTACGGGGCAGCTTAAATGGACTGGAACTAGAGTAGATTTGATCTTTGGATCAAATTCTGAGTTGAGAGCTATCGCAGAGTATTATGCAATAGATTCTAACCGTGATCAGTTCGTTCAGGACTTTATTAAAGCTTGGCACAAAGTGATGAATTTAGATCGCTTTTAGATAATAACATCTAGAAATAACTAGTGAGCCCTTTTTGTCCTGCCGGATGAAAAGGGCTTTTAATTTGGAGCGGTTATTTTGTAGTACCTCAGGCGGACAAAAAGCGTTATAATTAATGACTTCTTGTATTGCTTGTATGTTTTATTTTCCTTAGGTTTGATCTGTTACATCCAGTTATACATTTCAAATTCCTATTTATGATTCGCCTCACTTTATTCAAGGCTTTTTCACTTTCCTTATTATTTTTATTCAGCAACTACCATATTTCATTTGCGCAAGAACAAAGCCCTAAAACCATTCGCTTGGTGAAGGATATGAGTAGACTTCCTGAAAGAAACAATTATGTTAAAGATATAAGAGTAGGTTCCGACTATTTTTATTTTTTACAACAAACACCCCAACATGGTACAGAACTTTGGTATAGTGATGGTTCCAAAGAGGGAACTCAATTGTTCAAAGATTTCGTCCCAGGATCAAATTCTACTGACTTATTCAGTTCTTTTTTACTGGAGGATGAATATTATTTCTTCTCCAATCCTAACAATGCAGGACATCTTTTAATAAAAGCCGATCAAGCACGTAAAGACACCGCTTTAATTAAAGTAATTGATCGGGAGACTTATCCG
>CAXIDD010000376.1:0-5673 GCA_964021975.1 uncultured Saprospirales bacterium
TCATTTAAAAATATTTTTGAAAAATATCAGGATACATTCAGATACGATTGGTCAAAACTGGATTATATTCAAAACCTAGATGAACGCGGACTCCCCATTACTCCTACCTTCCCCAATGGTCACGAAGGCTTATTTTTTGTAGTCTACCTAACGGAAAATGCAGTGGTGCAAATGAAAGGTTATCATGATAAATTTCACCAGGTTGATACCGATAATCCTTTAGATTTATTTCTTTATGAAGATTTAAAGCCAGGAGACTATGAGTTTATTGCCAAGCCCTACGAAGATGCCCCTGAAAGACTTTGGCTGAAATATCCATTTACGATTGAAAAACCTTGGTGGCAAAAACAAAGGAATCAACTTCTCATAGGATTTCTAATTTCTTTAGTATTGATTGCAGCAGCTATATTGATTGTTTTAGCGATACAAAAAAGAAAAGAAAAAGAATTACGTTGGAAGCAGCAAATCACCGATGCCGAACTCAAAGCGATTCGTGCTCAACTCAATCCCCACTTTTTATTCAACGCTCTAAATTCGATCCAAAACCTGGTGACCCAGCAAAAGAATGAGCAGGCCAATTCGTACATCACCAAGCTCTCTCGGCTGCTCAGACAAGTGCTTTCATCTTCGGAGAGGCAATTTCAAGAACTGAAAGAGGAGCGCCAATTGATTCAATTGTATTTGGAACTGGAACAACTGCGTTATCCATTCACTTTCCAAATAGATATAGATGATAACGTAGATCAACATACTCTAGTACCCGTTATGCTGTTACAACCTTATGTAGAAAATGCAGTAAAACACGGCGTTGCTGGAAATCCAGATGGTAAGATTACCCTTAAAATTAGCACGAACAGCGAACAACTCCTTATCGAAATAACCGACAACGGACCAGGGCTTTCCATCCCCAAAAGCAACTCTGCAGGTTTAGCATTGGGCCATAATCGAATACACCATTTAAATAATTTATATTCGACTGAAGCTGCTGTAGAAGTCAAAAACAGAGCGACCACTAAGGGCGTCATTGTCAAAATTAGTTTACCAATATCATGAATAAATATAAAGCATTAATTGTAGACGACGAACAGGGAAACCGCGAATTATTGAGTGCCATGCTCCTAGAACATTGTCCTCAAATAGAAAAGATATCAGTTGCATCTTCGGTAATAGAAGCAGAAAAGATATTGAGCAAAAATGGTGTTGATGTGGTATTTCTCGACATTGAAATGCCCCGCGAAAATGGATTCGATCTACTGAATAAAGTAAAAAAAATAAATTTTAAAATCATTTTCGTCACTGCATATGATGCTTATGCTTTGAAAGCTATAAAATACAGTGCCCTTGACTATTTACTAAAACCTGTAGATAAAGCAGAATTGATAGCTGCTGTCAATAAATTAGATGCGCTGGGCAATCAAAAGGCGCAACTGGATTTATTGACTTACAACCTACAGAACAATGAAGATCGTAGGATTGCACTTGCTACCCAAGACGAAGTCTTTTTTGTAAAAGTGCGTAACATTATCCGTTTAGAAGCAGAAGCCAATTATACCAAAGTATACCTACTAGGAGAAGATCCCGTCTTGCTATCTGGCAACATTGGTCACTTTGAGAAGCGCTTGAATGACCAACGATTCTATCGGAGCCATCAGTCGCATTTAATAAATAGAGCCCATGTAAAGAAATACGTAAAAACGCAAGGTGGCTACTTTGTCATGGTAGATCACAGTCAAGTGCCCATCGCTAGATTAAAACGAGAAGAAGTCAAACGGCTTTTTATGAGCTAAGAAAAATGATAACATCAAATTAGGATCACCCTTCAACAATCAAGTCAATGAAAAAATTACTCTTCCTTTTTACCCTATTTTTCGCTTACAATATTCATGCTCAGGAAAAATCTATCTCAATTGATAGTCTTTTGACCCTACTCCATGAGCAATCGCAATTTAATGGGAATGTATTGATCATTCAGAAAGGAGAAGAAATCCTGAAAAAAAGTTATGGTCTGGCCAATAGAACTACAAAAAAAGCTCTGAATGAAAATAGTATTTTTGAACTAGCTTCTTTGTCCAAACAATTTACAGCCGCAGGAATTATCCTTCTACATAGAGAAGGTAAATTATCCTACACAGATAAATTGACCAAATATTTTCCAGAACTCACTTTTTGTAAGGATGTAAGCATCAAAAACCTCTTGAATCATTCTTCTGGAATACCAGAATACTTTGGTTTGATGATGAAATATGGAGATCAAAGCAAAATAGCCAATAATAAAGACGTCATCCAAATGCTCTACAACAAAGTAGACTCTTTAGATTTTTATCCAAGTGACCAATTCAATTACAGTAATACCAATTATCTGTTATTGGCATCAATCATAGAGAAGATTGAAAAGAAGAGCTACTCCGATTTTATGAAAGCAGCTATTTTTGAGCCTTTAGGAATGGAAAATACCTTCATCTATAATCGAAGGTATCAGCCTCGGAGTATTCCTAATTATGCCGATGGTTATGTACTGGGAGCGCGCCAAAAAGTAAGCCTACCTGACTCACTCGAGTATTATGACTATGTTACCTATCTAGACGGAATTGTTGGTGATGGAATGGTCAATTCTACCATCAATGACCTAAGAATATGGGACCAATCTCTTAGAAGGCATGCCTTTATCCAACAAGATGAATTGGATTGTTTACAAACATTAGATACGCTTAATAACGGAGCGGTCAATACTTATTCCTTTGGATGGAATGTAAAGAAAAAAGACCATGCCATCAATATGAGTCATAGTGGGAGTTGGCCAGGATATGTCACTTACATCAGTAGAGATGTGCATGCCGATAATCTAATCGTCATTCTCCAAAATTTTGATGAAATCGTATTACCCGTAAAAGCAATTCGAGAAGTCCTAAATGACGAGCCTATTTCTACGACTTATAAAAAAGAAATTCAACTATCCAACTCGGTATTAAAGCAATACACAGGTACGTATCTTGATGGTGAAGATCCAAATGATGTCACCACCCTAAGCCTTGGACAAAATGCTTTAATATTCAACTCCACGAACAACCCTTGGGACATGCCTTTTTACCCTGATTCAGAAAATACTTTTTTTAGTAAAGCCCCAAGAATGAACATTGGCTTTGAATTTGTAGAAGAAAAGGGAGCAATGAAACTCGTCTTTTTACAGAATGGCAAAAAGATTGGGATGTCTGTAAAGAAGGAGTAGTGAGCTTCTTGGAAAGAAAAATGGTAGAAAACTACTTAACCCAGGCCCACCTTCCCCATCGCCTTCGGCGTCTGCCCATGAATCTTTTTAAAGGCACTAATAAAGTGGGAAGTATTCTCATAACCTACTTCTAAAGCGATTTGGGTCACATCCAGGTCCGTTTGTTGTAATAGTTTTAGCGCTTTTTTCATCCGCTTTTGAATAATCCATTGTCTTGGCGAAGTTCCAAACTTGAGTTTGAAGGTCCGCCGAAAAGTAGAGGGGCTGCGGCCACTGAGGGCTGCGTAATCTTCTATAGTCAATGGTTTATCATAATGACGCTCCATGAATAATTGCAGGTTATGAAGCTTGCTCTGATGAATGGATTGTAATAAAGCAATAAGTGCTGGGGCCTGGGTGAGCAGAACCGTCATATATTCTTGAGCTTTTAAAAGAAACAAGTCGTGAGTACCATTAGGATGATCTGATTTGGGTAAGTACGGAATACTTTGCCAAAAATGAGTCAAATAAGCTGGTGTGGTCAACTTATACACAGAAGATACTTTTTGATCTTTAGCTACTTTTGAACCGTAAGAAAAAGTTCGAAAAAAGGTTTTCAAAAAGTCATCATCAAAAAATAAAAGATAGGATTCAAAGCTGCCGCCTTGGCTAATTAAATCATTGATGGTGTAAATACCTTTCCTCAAAAAGGCCATTTTCCCCGCTTTTATATTTAATTGCCCTTCATCTGTTTCGATCTTTTGCTCGCCAGATACCACCATGGTAAAGGCGTGTAAAGAAAGATAGCTCTGTCTTTCCAATAAAGAAACCTCTGATTGTTTTCTTAACATCCAACAACCAGGCGATTGATGATAAACCTCCACTATTGGTAATTCCGCCAGCCTTGCCGGAATTTGGATCATAATTTCTCCTTTAGATACTTCGCAGTATAAGAATCCTTTACTTTAACCAAGCCTTCTGGTGGTCCTTGATAAAGCAGTTGTCCGCCATCTTTTCCACCTTCCGGACCTAAATCTACGACCCAATCAGCTGATTTAATGACTTCCATGTTGTGCTCTACTACTAAGACCGTATGCCCTTTATCTACTAATGCATTCAAGGCATCTAACAACTTACGAATATCATGAAAATGCAGACCAGTCGTTGGCTCATCAAAGATGAATAAGATTTTTTCTTTACTACTTTCTTTCCCAAGAAAAGAAGCCAGCTTAACTCTTTGGGCTTCACCACCTGATAAAGTGCTTGAGGATTGTCCCAAACGCACGTACCCTAAACCAACATCCTGCAAAGGCTTGATCTTTTTGATGATGTCTTTGTGACTAGCAAAAAATTCCATCGCTTCATCGATGCTCAAATCTAAAATATCAGAGATGTTTTTACCTTGAAAACGAACGTCCAGCACTTCTTGCTTAAAACGATGCCCACCGCAATCTTCGCAAACCAAACGGACATCCGCCAAGAATTGCATTTCAATGACTTGTTCGCCTTCCCCTTTACAAGCATCACAACGTCCACCATCTACATTAAAAGAAAAATGTTTGGGCTTAAAGCCCCGAATACGGGACAATTGTTGGTCCGCCATTGCATTACGGATGGTATCATAAGCTTTCACATAAGTCACCGGATTGGAGCGAGAGGATTTACCAATTGGATTTTGGTTAATCATTTCCACTTGGGTAATCTCCTTAATTGCTCCCTCTAGTTTTTTATGTGTTCCTGCTGATTTCCGAGTATTTTCTCCTAGTTCGCGTTTTAAGGCAGGATATAAGATCTGCTTGACCAGGGTTGTTTTACCAGAACCAGAGACGCCAGTTACCACGGTCAGATTTCCCAGAGGAAACTTAGCATCTATATTCTTAAGATTGTGTTGACGTGCGCCTTTCACTTCAATGAATTTCTTAGCAACGCGTCTTTTTTCTGGTAGTGGAATTTCCATTGCTCCACTCATATATTTTGCCGTAAGGCTCTCCCCTGCTTCCGAATGAATAGATGCGTAAGGGCCGGCAAAAATTAATTCGCCACCAAAAACACCGGCATGAGGCCCAATGTCAATCAAATAATCGGCGTTGGCAATGATGTCTTCTTCGTGCTCTACTACAATTACGGTATTACCTAAATCCCGTAATTCTTTCAAAACTTTCACCAAACGGGCAGTATCTCTGGGATGTAGACCGATACTTGGCTCATCCAAAATGTACATAGAACTGGTCAGATTAGATCCAAGCGTCCGGGTCAGATTGATGCGTTGGGTTTCTCCTCCACTTAAGGTAGCTGAGATCCGATTGATGGTCAGATAATTCAAACCTAAGTCTTGCATAAACCGCAAACGCGTGGTAATTTCTAGCAGGAGGCGTTTTCCAATTTTCTCATCGTAGGCATTCAGGTCTAGTTCCTGGAAATAAGGAAGCAGCTCCTCGATGGGCACATCAATCAAATCGGCAATGGAT
>CAXIDD010000377.1:0-5657 GCA_964021975.1 uncultured Saprospirales bacterium
TGACGAACTCGTTCACACCTTTGTCATACGCCGTACTCGCCAGAGACATTTGCTCTACAATCGGATAGTTGACAATATTTATCGTCACTTCGGGCACTTCGAGGACATTATCTAAGGTGTTCTTAGTACTATTGTCTCGCCCACTCCGTACCGGTGAAAAAACAACCATCGGCGGATTAGAGCCAAACAAATTGAAGAAGCTGTAAGGGCTCAAATTTACTTGCCCTTTTTGATCAATAGTACTCGCAAAACAAATGGGCCGCGGTGCTACTGCAGATGATAAATATTGATAAACGGTACGCTGGTCTATAGTATCTGGATCAATTGTTTTTATACTCATATTGGCTGGTTGATTTGCCGTTTTAGTGGTTTATTTTTTAGTTGTTGACTGTTTTGAATTGTTGAACTATCAAAGTATTACTATCAACAATCTTCCCATTTATTATTTTAAGAAGTTCAGCATAGGCTATACAGACATTTTAGTTCTACTTAGCTGGCAATACTTGAGCTTCAACGCTTCCAAAGCCTACTCTTCTTCCATTTTTTTCAGTGAATCCACGCATGATTACGGTATCGTAATCTTCGATAAACCTTCGCTCTGAGCCATCCGACATGGCAATACTTCTTTTACCTCCCCAGGATAGCTCTAACATAGAGCCAAAGCTACCTGGATCTGTACCAGAAATCGTCCCAGACGCCATTAAGTCTCCAATCCGTACATTACAGCCGTTCACCGTATGGTGCGCTAGTTGTTGAACCATATTCCAATACATGTACCTGAAATTGGTTCGACAAACAACTTGCTCAGCTATACCTTGCGGTTGGATGGCGACTTCTAGTTGAATGTCATAGTTCTGTTCGCCCTCGTATTCTAAGTAGGAAAGTACCGCAGGTTCTTGTAACGGCCCCGCTACTCTAAAATCAGTTAGTGCTTCCATCGTCACAATCCAAGGTGATAAAGAAGACGCAAAATTTTTGCCTAGAAAGGGTCCCAAGGGCACATATTCCCACTTTTGAATATCCCGAGCAGACCAATCATTAAATAAGGCCATCCCAAAGATATAATCTTCCGCTTCACTCGTCGTAATTGGATCTCCCAATGGGCTATTTTTACCGATTACAAAAGCCATCTCCAATTCAAAATCTAGTCTTCGACTAGCTTGATAAATTGGCTGATCGGCTCCTTTCGGAAAAATCTGTCCTTTCGGTCTGTGAATGGCTTGATTACTGACGACAATGGATGAAGCCCGCCCATGATAACCAACTGGTAAATGTCGCCAATTGGGCAACAGTGCATTTTCGGGATCTCGAAACATCTTCCCAACATTGGTAGCATGTTCGATACTGGAATAAAAATCTGTATAATCACCAATAGCTATTGGCAGATGCATTTTTGCAGCGGACTGCGGTACAAAGCAGTTCGGAAAATCACGCAAAGGGGAATCTACCGTTGATAATAAACCTTGAATTGAAGTCCGCAAACCATTGGTGACAGTTTTGCCTAAAGCAATAAATGCATTCAGCGTCCTTTGCTGTAATATTTGCTGATCAATTTGGATGAGGCCTTTTTCCGCTACCGCCAAAAGGTCTACAATTTGGTCTCCAATAGCGACCCCAATTCTAGGCTGCGTGTTGGCGGTAGAAAATATACCAAAAGGTAAGTTGTATATGCTGAAGTCGGAGGCTGGAGCAATGTCTAGCCAACTTTTTAATTCTTTTTTATTCATTTTCGGTTTTTAACACATATAAGGGACAATTTGAACCACCCAAGACACCTAAGGACATCAAAGATTTCTTATTTTTTTGAACCACATAGGTACTGTGTAGAAAATCATAGATGAAGCACTCTTTTTCAGCTCAAAAAATCTTTTCAACAAAAAGCAGAAACAAATCAAAAAACCATATAATCAACAAACCTCCAAACCCTAATGCGGCATCCAAGATTTATAATATTTGCCATCATCTAATTTCATGGCATCTTCTGTTAATTGTAGGGGGCGGAAAGTATCAATCATTACGGCTAATTCTTCCGTGCTGGTCTTCCCGATACTACGTTCGTATGCTCCCGGATGTGGACCGTGTGGAATCCCTCCTGGATGTAAAGTGATGTAACCTTGATCGATATCATTGCGGCTCATAAAATCACCATCCACATAATACAGCATCTCATCCGAATCAATATTGGAATGATTATAGGGTGCAGGAATAGCTTTTGGATGATAGTCATACAATCTTGGGCAAAAAGAGCAGACTACAAAAGTCTTGGTTTCGAAGGTTTGATGTACTGGTGGTGGCTGGTGTACCCGTCCGGTAATCGGCTCGAAATTATGAATAGAAAATCCATAAGGGAAATTGTAGCCATCCCAACCGATCACATCAAAGGGATGGGTATCATAGATTAAGTGGTGTAGGACCCCTTGTTTTTTAATTTTGATCAGGAAATCACCTTTTTCGTCATGGGTTTCTAAATTTTCCGGCAATTTATAGTCGCGCTCACAGAAAGGCGAATGTTCTAACAACTGACCAAACCAATTGCGGTACCGTTTCGGTGTATAGATCGGCTGGAAAGACTCGGCGTACAAAATCCGATTATCGGTAGTATCAAAATCAATTTGATAAATCATTCCCCGTGGGATCACCAGATAATCTCCGTATTCAAAAGAAATATTTCCCAGTAAAGTTCGTAAAGTACCAGTACCTCGATGGATGAATAAAAGCTCATCCGCATCCGCATTTTTATAAAAATAATCCCGCATAGATTGCTGCGGGGCAGCAAGCCCTATATAGATGTCACTGTTGACCAACATAGGCTTACGCGCATCCAGGAAATCAGCTTGTGGTGGCAAGTCAAATCCAACTAATTTACGGGATTGGATGTGTTTTTCTACAGCGACCTTTGGTGTCATATCAATACTTTCACCAATGGCCTTTACTTGTGTAGGCCGATGGACATGATACAATAAGGAAGACATGCCATCAAAGCCGATGGTGCCGAATAATTGTTCATTGTAGAGGCTTCCATCCGGTTGACGGAATTGGGTATGCCTTTTAGCAGGGATTTCCCCTAATTTGTGGTAGATGGGCATAATATTTTGGTTTTATTAAAGAAGTAACTTACAAACTTCTTCGGTTAAAGAGGGTAACTTTAGGGCTACATTTTCAACGGTAAAAACAGGTGCAAAGTTTAATTAGATGCTTAATATAACAACCCAAATATCTATAATCAGATATTTGGGTTGTTATTTCAATACTTTAATTTTCTGAATATATTAAAGGTTAAATCAGTCAATTTTTTATAGGCTTAATTCGAATAATCAACAACCGAAAAGCTAGCACTAAAATGGTCAATAAACTAAGTAGGACTCCTACCCATTTGATTTGGGTAAAAAGGCTCCCTTTAGCTGCTAAAGCGTCGCTTGCACCATGTCCAAGCATCTTCAGGATATTAAAATTTTCGAAGTAATCCGGAATCGCAGCGAGCAAGGGCAGCAATGATAACCATTGAACCAACCCGCTATCCCATTTATTTTTTCTGAATAAAAAAGTAATAAGACTCATAAAAAAGAGGGCGTAAACAATGGGGTAAGCCATATCAATCTTAGACTCTATAAATTTATAATATTCCTCCCCTTTCGGCCCTATCGCTTTGAAGAAATCATCTACATCTGTTTTGCTATACTGAAACCTCAGATCCAAAGGCTTGAGGTCTGCTTTTTTGACAGCTGAATTTTCTTGCTTGGCTGCTTTATTCATCTTTTGGGCATAAAATGGCAAAAGAAAAGCTGCAAAAATCAAATAAACTACAGTAATCCCAATTAGTCCTTTACCCTTACTTAAGAAATCAAACATGGTTTTTTTTTTAGCCTGAACAAAAATGTATTTGTAGAAAAAATGATGAATATTGTAATTCACTTTTTTTACAGAAATACATCTTTTAATGAAAAATTAATCTACCTCTAGCAACTTTCGCCGCTTCCTTTCTTACCTTTAAATTATGAAAAAAATACTTCTCGCCTTTGTATGTAGTCTTTTGACTTTAGTAAGTTTTGCACAAAAAACAACCATTTCTGGGCAAGTACTTGATCAAGAAAGTGCCGAAGCGATTGAGTATGCGAGCGTCGCTTTGTACCAATTACCAGATTCTATATTGATTGCGGGAATCGTCACAGATGAAGCAGGACGTTTTAGCTTAAAAGAAGTAAGTAGCGGATCCTTATATTGTGAAATCCAATTTTTGGGTTATCAAACTTATAAAAGTGCGCCTTTTGAGGCTGGCACGAACATCAACCTTGGGGTGATTAATTTAGGCTTGAATACCAATGTCCTCAATGAAATTGAAGTGCGCGGCCGAGAAGTTACCAGTCTTTATAAGCTAGACAAACAAGTTTTTCAAGCTAAGCAATTCCAAAATGCACAAGGCGGCAATGCCACCGACGTATTACGCAACTTACCTTCTATTACGGTTAATGCCAATGGAGAAATTAGCGTCCGAGGAACAACCGGCTTTATTTTAATGGTAAATGGCAAACCTATCCAAAGTGAGCCTTCGGTTCTGCTTAATCAAATCGCCGCCAATAGTATTGATGATATAGAAATCATTACGGCCCCTTCTGCCAAATACGATCCAGACGGAAAAGCGGGTATTATCAATATTAAAACTCGGCAAGGCACACTCGATGGGCTTTTCATTAATTTAAACACTCAAATTGGCCTGCCAAGTATCGAGCCTTATGACAATGCAAAAACTGCCCGTCGCGGTAATGCAGACCTAACGGTAAATTACAAACAGGGTCGCTGGGATTGGTCCTTTGGTGCAGACTATCGACGCAATGATGTTTCTGGTAGGCGCGTTGGCTATGTGAATACTTACCAAAATGAAATTTTAACAGAATTCCCTTCTTATGGAGAGCGGAGTTTTGATCGTGAAAGTTATACAGGTAGAGTTTCTATGAGCTATCAAGTGAATGAAAGACAAAGTCTAGGTGCCGCTTTTTACGCTGGGAAACGGACCCAATTCCGGACGGCCGATATTTTATATGACAACCAACGCAGGGCTAGCATTCCTGCTAATGATTTTTTGGGTACCGAGGCATATTGGGATTTATATCAAACCAATAACGATGTTTTTGGAGGTGGCGAGCTGATTAATCAGCTTACCTTTTTTAACGCCAACTTGAGGGTCCGACGTGGTGATTTTTTGATAGGAGCCTTGGATTACGATTTCCAAATAGGAGAAAATAGTCAGCTAAAACTAGCTGCTCTTTATGAAAGAACAGTCCTAGGTGGACCAACCGATAATATCAGCACCAATTTTCCAAATACACAAGACACACTACAGCTACAATTTAACACCAATGATAATCCCTTAGACGGTCTACGCCTACAAGCAGATTTTAGTACAAAGCTTGGCGAACTCACATTTGAAAGTGGCTACCAATTCCGCTATTTAAAGCACCCTGGAGACTTCATTTATCTTGACCGGAATTTTGACACCAATGAATTTGAGGAGAATCCATTATTCACCAATAGTATTGAGCTCAGGCGTGGCATTCATGCCCTTTATGGACAAATCTCTGGTCAGCAGGGGAAGTTGAGTTATACGGCTGGATTGCGCTTAGAGTATTTCAATCGGGAAGTAGATATCGAAACACCGAACA
>CAXIDD010000378.1:0-5643 GCA_964021975.1 uncultured Saprospirales bacterium
GTGGGACAATTTACAGCCGCTATTATTTTGACGATATCCGGGATTACGGTTTATCAACAACTCCACTATATTCAAAATAAAAAACTGGGTTATAACCGAGAACAAGTATTGTATGTTCCTTACTATTTTAGGAAAATAGAAGAGAACTACACTCTAATCCGATCTGAATTGATGGCGCACCCACAAATTAACAAGGTCGCACTTTCTTTGAATTTACCAATTCAAACCGACAATCAAGGAACGGAGGATCGTTGGGAAGGTAATGATGACAATCGGACCATTGCTTTTTACCGACACTATATTGATTACCATTTTCTAGACCTTTATGAAATTGAATTATTAAAGGGAAGAGGTTTTTCGAACGAACATGCTACTGATGCCGATCAAAGCTACCTCCTGAATGAAGCGGCCGTATCAGCCATTGGTTGGACACCTGAATCAGCCTTAGGGAAAAGCTTTAGAAATGGACAAGTGATCGGAGTCGTCAAGGATTTTCATTTTGAGCCCATGGACTTACGCATCGAACCGATGTATATGGTACTCCGGAACCCCGAAGACCCTTTTATCGACTACGGCAATATCTCCATTAAAACGAGTACTGATGATTTGGATGGTACCATTGCCCATATCCAAAAAACCTTTACGGATATTGCTCCCGACATCCCATTTGAATACCATTTTCTGGATGAATCTTATGATCATATGTATGAGTCCGAACAAAGATTAAGTCGCTCATTCACCCTCTTTACCTTATTGGCCATTTTCATAGCTTGTATTGGTTTGTTTGGATTGATTTCGCATACCATTGTACAACGCTCCAAAGAAATTGGCATTCGAAAAGTATTGGGGGCTTCTGCCCAAAATATCCTGCATTTGCTCTCCAAGGACTTTTTGCGACTAATAATGATCGCAGTTCTCATAGGTATTCCGCTGGCTTGGTATTTGATGGACCAATGGTTGCAGGACTTTGCTTATCGCATTAGTTTAAGTGCGTGGATATTCCTACTGACAGGACTAACGGTGCTTGGCTTTGCGCTGATTACGATTAGTTTGCAAGGTTTTAAAGTAATTACTACGAATCCTGTTGAATCGCTTATAGAGAAGCAGTAATGGGCTGATTATTTAGAATGTGGTCAATCCTTCGAGAACTTCTATTAGCTTTTCTGATTCCGTAATAATTTTAGTGTATTTATTTATGCTTCCATGATTTGCAGACATACACTTAGACATGAGAAAAGAGGTGTTTTTATAATCCGGATGGTTCTTATCATCAAACCACTCTAACCAACCTTTTCCTCCCTCTTCTTGCCATTTAACCACCTCATTACGTAGTTGGCCGAAAGACAAGTAGGAAATTTAAAAGCTTTCCTTTCTTTGAGGAAAATCATTTCTATTGATGAATTCTAAGAATCCTAATAATTGGTGCGTATTTGTATTTGCTTTTATTATTTCTAGTGTTTGTACGACCATTGTACAGGGCCAAGATCTGCGAATTAAAAGGGCTAGTTCTCCAATTACTTTGGATGGCGTAATGGACGAAAAAGCGTGGGAAGAAGCCGAGGTAGCCGAGCGGTTTAATCAATACTTTCCCTATGATACTTCGGAGGCAATGATTCCTACAGAAGTACGGATAACTTATGATGATGAGTTCATCTATGTAATTGGTATCATGCATAATAATCCAGGGCCAAGAGGATATGTAGTCCCTTCTTTACGTCGTGATTATCGAGGTCCTGCATTTGATGGTTTTACGGTCGTACTAGATACCTATAAGGACAGAACCAACGGGTTTGTTTTTGGGGTTAACCCTTATGGAGTGCAAAGAGAAGGCCTGGTCTCCAATGGAGGGAACCGTACCCGTACCTCAGGGGGTAATAACGGTGGGGGCTCTTTTTTATTGACCTGGGATAATAAATGGTATTCCGAAGCAAAAATCTATGAGGACTATTGGATAGCAGAAATGGCTATTCCCTTTAAAACCCTGCGCTTTAAAGAAGATATGGATTCCTGGTATATTAATTTTTACCGGATCGATAGTGAATCTTCTGAGCGTTCCTCCTGGGCACCCATACCCAGAAATTTTAGCTTAATTAATTTAGCCTTCAATAAGGAATTAAAATGGGATGAGCCATTAAAAACCCCAGGGAAGAATATTTCCTTGATCCCTTATACTGCTTTTAGTAGCGTTAAAAACTTTGAGGATGGTACGCCAACGGAAACCAAATTTAATGTAGGTGGTGATGCAAAAGTAGCCCTTTCCTCCGCTATGAACCTTGACCTTACCATCAATCCGGATTTTTCACAAGTAGAAGCGGATCAACAAGTAACCAATCTGGATCGGTTTGAAATTTTCTTCCCAGAACAACGACAGTTTTTTCAGGAAAATGCTGATCTGTTTGCAGCTTTTGGTTCGGATGGTGCTCGACCTTTCTTTTCTCGTCGCATAGGTACTGCAAGGGATACTTCTACTGGAACCAACCTGAGTAACCCATTGAATTTTGGAGCCCGCATGAGTGGCAATATCAACAACAAATGGAGAGTAGGTTTAATGTCCATTCAAGCTGCCAAAGAACAAGCAATCGATTTGCCGTCCATTAACTTTACCACAGCTTCAGTCCAACGTAGAATAGGACAACGCTCTAACCTCTCTGCTATGCTCGTTAATAAACAGGCATTTCAAGATTCGATAGGCAGTGAATTCACCCTACAACCTGAAGCTTGGAACCGAACGCTCGCAGTGGACCTAAATCTAGCCACCCCCAGTAATAATTGGGGAGGCAAAGCCTATTATCACCGATCTTTTGACGGGACGGATCAGGATTCTACTTATTCTGTGGGTTTAGGAATCAATCATGAAACTTTCCGTTGGCAAATAAATACCGATTACAGGACGATTGGGGCGAATTTTAATCCAGAGGTAGGTTTTGTACGTAGAACTGATTTTAGTCAATTACGTGGAAACGTTTCCTATAATTTTTATCCTAAAAATAGTAACATTCAATTGCATGCCCCTGGCTTTGATTTTGATGTTTTACGCAACCGCTTTTATGGTGCGACGGATTGGGATGTTAATTTAACCTATCGCATTAATTTCAAAAATACGGCTCGATTTAATATGCGTTTGCGGCGACAATATACTTACTTATTCGACTCCTTTGACCCTAGTGGGAGTGATGGATTAGAACTGCCCCAGGACTCTGAATATACTTATAATTTTCTAATTGCTTCCTTTACATCCGATGAGCGCAAGCCTTTCTTTTATAATATAAGTACGCGCTCAGGAGCGTATTTTAACGGTTCTATTGTCAACTTTGAAGGCACCTTTTCTTATCGCCTCAAATTAAAAGGATCGATTGCCTTGAACTTTGAATACAATCGGATTCGATTACCCGATCCCTATAATGATGCTAACTTATTTTTGATAGGCCCGCGTTTTGATTTTACCTTTACCAGGAAACTATTCTGGACTACTTTTATCCAATACAACAACCAAATCAATAATGTCAATTTCAATAGCCGATTACAGTGGCGGTTCCAGCCGGTATCAGACTTGTTTATCGTATATACCGATAATTATTTTGCGGGAGAAAATGATCGTTTCATTGACTTCAACCGGCCAAAGTCTAGGGCTTTTGTAGTGAAGTTGAGCTATTGGTTGAATTTGTAAGGAAAACGGTAAAACACTGAATTGCTGAGGCCAGAAATTCGCCTAAAATTTCAATTGAAGCCGTTGAGCATTCTGAAATACATCCTCCTCGACTTGTCGTAAAATAGCTTGTCTTTGAATCTGCTCTTTACATTGGAGCAGGGCCATCGTATGCTGCCAAACCTCATCCCGCCACCGTCGGATTAGGCTTACTGTGAGATATTCATCAAGGCGACCCATAAGTTGATCAAGCCATTCCATGGATGGTGCATGTTTTTCGATCACTTCATCCTGTACGGCATCAATCGTTTCTGCAATGATGGTATTGACGAGGCAGTGATCCTCATAGCGGGTCTTTCGTTGGGATTCACTGAGCTGCTCCCATTCGGGATGGAGTAAATCATAAAGCGTCAATACTAAATCATAGTTAATGTGTGCATTAACTCCCATAAGTAGGTGTTGTAAAACGTGTAACTGTTTTTCAAACGCTGCTGCCTGATGAACACTTTCCCATATTTTCGGAACATCTTCACCACAGTCGAAACAGGTCAACGCATCAAAGTAATAATCAGCAAAAAGGCGTAGTAAGCCTTCGACCCATTCATTATCCTGAAAGCGTTTTTGATCTATGGCTAGACACATGTTCTCCGTCATCATGCTGTAACAACGCAGAAAGATAGCACGCCGATCGGCTTTCGCTTCCCATTCTTCAGCAAGCTGGAACATTTTTTGGATCAATTTGCGGTCTACAGGCATTTTGAGCATGTTTTTAGAAGTAGTAGTAATTTAAACATTCTTTTGAAAAAAAATGAATTCGATCAGGAATTACGCCATTACAGGCTTAAAAAATGTTTTCAAAAAGTATTTGATTTGCAAATAAGAAATAAATAATTTAAATTTGATTTGCAAATAGGAATTAAATATTCAAAAATGAAAATATTAGGTGCTTTTGAAGAGTTAGTATTACTAGCAGTTGGCGCTTTGGGCGATGAAGCTTACGGCGTTGCCATTAAAGATTTATTAGCGGAGAAAGGTGGTAAAAAGCCAAGCATTGGGGCACTACATTCCGCCTTGTACCGTCTTGAAGATAAGGGTCTTCTAAAGTCTTGGGTTGGGGGCGCTACCACAGAGCGTGGTGGCCGTCGGAAAAAGTATTATCTCCTCACGCAACAAGGGAAAACGGCCCTGGAGGAAGCTCATAAATTGAGGATGGACTTATCCCGTAATATCTCGGGCTTAAACCTTGGCTTCCATGTCTAAACAATCGGTACAACCACCCAAAATAGCTGAAAGATTCCTGAGATGGTTTTGCTCCGAAGAAGTCCTCGAAACTTTGCTAGGTGATTTATACGAAATCTATGAAAGAAGGTTTGAGGAGTCCCCCAAATGGAAGGCAGATCTCTTCTTTTTTAGAGATGTCATCGATGTGTGCCGGCCTTTTGCCTGGCGAAAAAGAAAAATAATCACCCACAATTATACTATTATGTTTCAACACAATTTTAAAATCGCTTCAAGGAGCTTATTTAAAAACAAGTCCTTTGCGCTAATCAATATAGGAGGCTTGGCAATGGGCATTATGGTGCCACTTATGATTGGGCTTTGGATGCTGGATGAGTTCAACTTCAATACACAATTTGAAAACGCAGACAATATCGCCGCTGTTTACCAAAATCAAAACTTCAATGGTAAAACGGAGACCTGGAATAGTCAGGCGATGCAGCTAGAACCTGAGCTGCGAAATAATTACAGCCAATATTTCAAATACATCACGACTACTCGCGGGATTTCCGAACAATTACTAATCCACGAGGATCGGAAAGTTAATCGGAATGGTGCCTATTTTGGTCCAGATATTACCGAGATGCTAAGCTTGAAAATGCTGAAGGGTTCGCGTAATGCACTCCAGGAACCGAATGCACTTCTACTAGCGGCTTCTACCGCAGAAGCCTTATTTAAGGACCAAGATCCTATGAATAAAACTGTAAAAATCAAGAATG
>CAXIDD010000379.1:0-5633 GCA_964021975.1 uncultured Saprospirales bacterium
CAACACAGATGTCCCAAGTTTGAAAACTTCGGACATCTGTGTTGCGGGCTTGATTATTTTTTGATATAAGGATACCTTGAATTTAGAAGCAATGGCACGGAAGTAAAAGCAAGCATCATCCTGTAAATCCTTTAATCCTGCAAATCCTGATGCAGAAAAGAAGCTAGCAGAAATCATCAATTCTTAAAATACTTCACGGGTACATTCATATTATAAAAGGTAAAGGCCCATTTATCAGCCTGTTCCTCAATAATTTTAGAGGTAGGCTTACCAGCACCGTGCCCAGCATTGGTCTCGATGCGGATCAGAACTGGGTTTTCTCCAGCATGCGCTTCCTGTAACCTCGCTGCGAATTTGAAAGAATGCGCAGGTACTACTCTATCATCATGGTCAGCTGTAGTGACCATGGTAGCAGGATAAGCGGTGCCTTCTTTTAGGTTGTGATACGGTGAATAACCTTTGAGGTATTCAAACATTTCTGGACTCTCCTCGGCGGTGCCATAATCATAGGCCCAACCCGCACCTGCAGTGAATTTATCGTAGCGCAGCATATCTAAAACCCCTACCGCTGGCAATGCTACTTTCATCAAATCTGGACGTTGTGTCATGGTTGCACCAACCAATAAACCGCCATTGGAACCTCCCGAAATAGCGAGGTAATCAGATGATGTATAGCCTTCTTTAATGAGGTATTCCGCAGCTGCAATGAAATCATCAAATACATTTTGTTTTTGCATTTTTGTACCGGCCTTATGCCACTTTTCACCATATTCACCACCGCCGCGTAAGTTGGGCACAGCATAAACACCACCGTTTTCCATCCAAACAATGTTCGAGGTACTAAAGGAGGGCGTCAAACTGATATTAAAACCACCGTATCCATAGAGCATAGTTGGATTCTCACCATTTAATTCCAGACCTTTTTTGTGAGTAATCATCATTGGTACTTTGGTCCCATCTTTACTGGTATAAAACACTTGCTTAGACTCAAACTGTGCCGGATCAAATTGTACACCACTAGTTTTGTACAATTCGGATTGGCCGCTGTTAATATCATATTTGTAGATGGTCCCCGGATTGATATAACTGGTAAATGTGTAATACAAAGATTGGTCACTCCACTTACCTCCAAAGCCACCTACACTTCCTTGCCCAGGCAGCTCTACCACACGGGTTACCTCACCGGCTAAATCAACTTGTTCGATGTAGGATAAGGCATCTTTTAGGTAAGAAGCAAAAAAGTAACCTCCTGCTGTACCGACGGATAAGGGTTCTGGCCGTTCAGCAATTACATCTTCCCAGTTTTCGGTACCAGGATTAGCTGCATCTACTTTTACCAAGCGCTGGTTAGGAGCTTGATAATTGGTAATCATATACAAAGTATTCCCTTCAGAATGCACAAATCCGTGATTGTTATCAAAATTACTAACTACCGGTACAATAGGGCTACCTGATTTCCGCAAGTCTTTGATGTACAGCTCATTACCTGTAGTTGAAACAGAAGCTGAAATCGCCAACCAATTTTCATCTTCTGAAACACCTCCAAAAATATAGCGCCTTGGCGTTGCTTCTCCTCCAAAGATTAAGGGATCATCGGATTGTGGTGTACCAAGTTTATGGTAAAATAATTTATGGTATTGGGTCAATCCAGACAGCTCACTACCCTCCTTAGGTTTATCATAAGAACTGTAATAGAAGCCATCGTTTCCTTTCCAGGAAATACCAGAGAACTTGACATCTCGAATGGTATCTCCGATCATTTTTTTAGTCTCTGTATCTAAAACGATAATCTTACGCCAATCCGAACCTCCTTCAGAAATGGCATAAGCGACCATACTTCCATCTTTGGTAAAACTCATACCAGCCAAGGAGGTTGTTCCATCCTTAGAAAAGCCATTAGGGTCCAAAAACACTTCTGGTTCACCCTCTCCTAATTGACGATAAAGTACATATTGGTTTTGGAGACCATCATTTTTATAAAAATAGGTATACTTACCATGCTTAGTTGGAGCAGAATACTTTTCATAATTCCATAACTCTTCCAGACGATCTTTAATAGCTTCTCGGAAGGGTATTTTCTCTAGAAACCCGAAGGTTACTTCGTTTTGACTGCTTACCCAGTCTTTGGTATCATCTGCCCGATCATCCTCTAGCCAGCGGAATGGGTCTTCTAATTCTTGATCGTGATAACTATCTACGTGACTTACTTTTTTGGTAGCAGGATAATCAACTGTAATTGGTTCAAAAGTAATTGTATCGTTGTTCATTTCGGTGTTTTGACAGGCAAAGCTCATCAATGCCAGGCCTAGTAATAGGAACAGTTTGTTTTTCATAATAATAGCTTTATTCATTTAAAAGTTGATTATTTGTCATTTTGTTCAATGCAAAAGATCGTGCGAAACCTTCTGATTTCCAATAAAACGCTTATTCTTTAGACCATTGGTTTATTTGTCTAGATGTAGGCATCATTGGAAAGCTGAAACTATATTTCACAATTAAATTTCTATCTTTAATTTGTATTGATTAAGTGTTTTTTTTTAAACCACCCGAGGCACCTAAGGACACTCAAGAAGATTTTTCTTATTTATTCTACAGAGCTTAAGCTCCTACATTTACATATATAAATCAAATACTCAAAAAAACATTCGGAAATATGAAAAAATGGATTTACACCTTTGTTTTTGCTTGCTTTTTTCAACTCCTTGGAGCCCAAGTGCAAGATGCGCCCAACCGAAGAGCAGATGAAGGCCAAGGTCCTTTTAATCAATTGATCATCAGAGGGATCACTTTAATCAATGGAGATGGAGCTCCCCCACGCGGACCAATTGATATTGTAGTCGAAAATAACATCATTAAACAAATCAAGGTAGTTGGATATCCTGGGGTTGAGATCAAAGATAGTGGTCGACCCAAGCTTATGCCCGGAGGTAAAGAAGTAGATTGTGAAGGGATGTTCCTCATGCCTGGTTTTATTGATATGCATGGTCACATTGGTGGCAAAGCACAAGGTGCGGATGCCGAATATGTCTTCAAATTATGGATGGCTCATGGTATTACCAGTGTTAGGGATCCGTCCGCTGGAAATGGTTTGGACTGGGTACTAAAACATAAAGAGAAGGGTAATAACAATGAAATTGTAGCCCCTCGCCTATTTGCCTACACAGGCTTTGGTCAAGGTAGTAAAGAACCCATTGCTACACCAGAGCAAGCCCGTCAATGGGTCCGAGACAATGCAGCTAAAGGTGCAGACGGCATCAAATTCTTCGGGGCACCACCAGAAATTATGACGGCTGCTTTGGAAGAGAATAAAAAATTAGGCTTGCGTTCTGCTTGTCATCATGCGCAGATGGATGTTGGCCGTTGGAATGTACTGAACTCAGCTCGAGCTGGTCTCACTTCAATGGAGCATTGGTATGGTTTACCAGAAGCGCTATTCCAGGATCGTACCGTCCAAAATTATCCTTTGGATTACAATTACCAAAATGAGCAACATCGCTTTGGAGAAGCTGGAAAGCTTTGGAAACAGGCTGCTCCGCCTTACAGTGACCATTGGAATAAAGTGATGGACGAATTACTAGAGTTGGATTTCACCTTAGACCCAACTTTCAATATCTATGAAGCCAGCCGAGATTTAATGCGTGCTCGTCGGGCAGAATGGCACGAAGACTACACCATGCCCGCTTTGTGGCGTTTTTACCAACCTAGCAAAATCTCCCATGGTTCGTACTGGCACTTTTGGGGAACCGAAGAAGAGGTAGCTTGGAAAGAGAATTACCGTTTGTGGATGACCTTCATTAATGAATACAAAAATCGTGGTGGACGGGTAACAGCGGGATCAGATTCTGGTTTTATTTTCCAACTGTATGGTTTTGCCTACATCCGTGAATTGGAACTTTTGCGGGAAGCTGGTTTTCATCCGCTTGAAGTCATTCGATCGGCTACTTTGAATGGAGCGGAAGCTTTGGGTGTAGCGGATAAACTAGGTAGCGTCCAGATTGGGAAACTCGCCGATTTCGTAATCGTCGAAGAAAATCCTTTACAAAATCTGAAAGTATTGTACGGTACAGGAGCCATCAAGCTAACCGAGGACAATGAAGTGGTCCGCGTAGGCGGCGTTAAATACACCGTAAAAGATGGTGTGGTTTACGATGCCAAACAACTTTTGGAAGATGTCCGCATCATGGTTGAGGAAGCAAAAGATAAAGAAGACTTTGAGATCAAACAACCAGGAGTGAAGAAACAGAAGGAGAAATCGTAATCAATTGTGATTTCTTCTAAACATCTTAATAAAAATTGGGTCCAGCATAAATTACGCTGGACCCAATTTTTGTTAAACTACAAGCTGAATATAAGGTCCTAAGATACTGCCCTACCAGACCGAAATCCATAATAGGTAATAAATACAAAACACAGCGCAGGTAAAATAAAAGAGAAATTGATTTCGGAAACACCCCAAATCATAGTATCTGCTACTCCTGAACCTCCCATATCTATAATCATTCCTTGGAATTTAGGCATCAAGGCTCCACCGACGATAGCCATAACTAAGCCTGCTGCTCCAATCTTGGATTCTTCTTCGCTTAAGCCTTCCAAAGCAATTCCGTAAATTGTTGGAAACATTAGGGACATACAGAAAGAAATACCTACTAAGCAGTATAAGCCTGTCATACCCACTAAAAATATCGTACCGAATGTGAACACAATCGCCAGCAAAGCAAAGTAAGCCAATAATTTGCCGGAATTAACAAACCGGAGCATATAAGTACCAATCGCCCGTCCGATGAGGAAGACAATGAAGGCGATGAATTGATAATTGGCTGCTACATCACTGGCTATACCGATCGCCTCAGCGTATTGATAAATATAAGTCCAACACATGATTTGTGCGCCGACATAAAATACTTGGGCCAAAACACCTAAGTAGTATTTAGAATTCTTTCCTAAACCTTTAAAAGTATTGGCGATACTTGGTATTGCTCCATCTTCTCTAGTCTGAGGCATTTTATTTACCAAAATGAGGATAAACACAAATAAAATCACTAAACCTAATACTACATAAGGATTGCGGATCACCAATAAGTCTGAAGTTCGAATCAGGGCCTTACTGGCTTCTTCTAAAACACTAAAATCTGCAATATCATCTGACTGTAGACGCTTCAGGACAAATTGTTGAGCTACCAAAAGGCCCAAAATCAAACCAACGGGATTAAAAGCTTGCGCCAGATTTAATCGCTGCGTGGCTGTCCTTGGATCTCCCATTGCTAAAATGTAAGGATTAGCAGTGGTTTCGAGGAAGGCCAGACCAAAAGTCAGGATGTATAAAGCCAAACAGAAAAACCAAAACTGCTCGGTAATCGCTGCTGGATAGAATAATAAAGCGCCAAAAGCATATAGGCCCAGGCCAATTAATACACCCGTTTTATAGGAATATTTACGTACAAAAAGAGCCGCTGGAAGTGCCATACAGAAATAGCCCCCATAAAAGGCCATTTGAACCCAAGCTGCTTGTGAATTGGTGAGCTCTAATACTTTTTTAAAAGCTTGCACCATTGGATCCGTAACCGCATTGGCAAATCCCCAAAGGGCAAATAAAGAAGTAATTAAGATGAATGGGAATAAAAGAGATGGGCTGA
>CAXIDD010000380.1:0-5632 GCA_964021975.1 uncultured Saprospirales bacterium
GTATGGGATCATCAATGAGCATAAGAACCCAAGAGAAATCTACTCCCAGGAGTTAATTGAACGTGGAGACGTAGACCGTCAAGTAGCAGAAGATCTTGAAAAAGACTTCTGGAATCAATTGCAAGAAAGACTGGATGATGTTAAAGAAAGTCCATTACCTTATACTTATCAAGAGCCAGAGCAAGCTTGGAGTAAATTAAAGAAAATCACAGACGCTAGTGATTATGAAGTCTCCCCTATCACTGGTATTTCTGCTGAATTGAGAGATCAATTAATCAATCATTTGGTAACCTTACCGAAAGATTTCACGCCTTTATCTAAAGTGAAACGCTTGATTAAAGGTAAAAACAAATTATTAGATGCAGGTGTCCTAGATTGGGCGATGGCTGAACTCATGGCTTACGGATCTATCCTTTCTGAAGGTAAAGATGTACGCATGAGTGGTCAAGATGTGAAGCGAGGGACTTTCTCTCACCGTCATGCGGTATTGCCAGATGCAAAAACCTATGAACCCTACAATATTTTAAACAATATTGGTGGTGATCAAGGAGAATTCCGCATTTACAATTCATTCCTTTCTGAGTTTGCAGTAATGGGTTTTGAATATGGTTATTCCCTAGCTACTCCAGATGCATTGGTACTTTGGGAAGCGCAGTTTGGTGACTTCTACAACGGCGCACAAACCATTATCGATCAATATTTAACCGCGGCAGAAAGTAAATGGCGACGTATGAGTGGCCTGGTTTTACTCTTACCACATGGTTATGAAGGTCAAGGTCCTGAGCATTCAAGTGCTCGTTTAGAGCGTTTCTTACAGGCAGCAGCTGAGTACAACATCACGGTTGCCAATGTCACCACACCAGCTGGATTATTCCATATTTTACGAAGACAGCTGGCTAGACCTTTCCGTAAGCCATTAGTAATCATGTCTCCTAAATCTTTGTTGCGCCATCCAGAATGTGTTTCCAAATTAGAAGATTTCGTAGGAGATAATCGATTTGAAGAAATACTCGATGATCCAGCTCGTAAAACAGGCAGAGGTGTCAAAAGAGTTTTGCTGTGTACTGGTAAAATTTATTATGACCTACTCGAACGTCAACGCCAAGATAAACGTAAAGACGTAGCAATCGTGCGAGTAGAGCAACTTTATCCTTTACCAGAAAAACAACTAGCTGCCATTGAGAAGAAATACAAATCGGCGGAAGAATGGTTCTGGGTGCAGGAAGAACCCCAAAATATGGGCGCGTGGCAGTACATGGCATTGAATTACCAAAGTAAGCCATTAAAAGTTGTTTCCAGAAAAGCCAGTGCATCACCAGCGACCGGATTTAAAAAGAAACATGATCAGGAACAGCAGCAGATCGTAGATCAGGCATTCAGCTCGTAACAAAGTAGCCAAACAATACAACGAAACAATAGGAAACCTAAAAAAGCGGTGTGATGAATCACATCGCTTTTTTAGGTTTTAGGAGGAGGAAGGAGTATAGACCGCCAAAATCCCCTCCGTTGCGGTATCCAACATTTGATAGACCTTTTGAAAACCATCATCATCCCAATACGGATCAGGTACCTCCTCTATCGAGTGGTCCAATGCAAAATCCATCATTAGTTTAATTTTCTTTCTTTGGCTTTCTTCCTTGACAAGGGAAAGTACATTTCGATAATTAGAATGATCCATGGTGAGAATCAAATCAAAGTCATCCAAATCTGCGGTTTTTATCTGACGCGCCCGTTGTCTACTGATGTCAACTTGGTGTTGTTTCGCAATTGCGATTGACCGAGCATCAGGTGGATTCCCGATATGATAAGCAGCTGTCCCTGCTGAATCAATTGTCCAATCCAGCCCTTCTATTTCTATTTTATGCCTTAGAATCCCCTCCGCTAATGGCGAACGACAAATATTTCCAAGGCAAACCATTAGTATCTTCATACGCTAGTTTTAGTATTCAATAACCTTAAATTAGACTTAATTGCACCTATCATAGTTTAGTATTTTTTGCAGGAGTCTAATTAATATTTCTAGTCTCCTTGTAAAATACCATTAGTTTATCGAATATTTGCGGGACAAATGCGCTTTAATTGTTTTTCACATAAACGCTATTGTAAGGGCGATTTCATTCGCTTTTATCCAATAAGTTTAAACCCAAAAAGCATTTGACTGATCGAGGAATGAATTCGTCGATTTCAAGTAGAGCAAATAATATGAAAATAATAATAGCAGGAGCTGGCGATATAGGTTTCCACTTAGCACAATTGCTAGCTTCAGAGAATCAGGATATCACCTTAATTGATACCAATGCCGATGTCCTGCAACAAGCAGCTACCCATTTGGATGTAATGACCTTAAAAGGAGATTCTTCCTCCATTCGTATTTTAGAAAATGCTGGTGTAAGCAAAGCCAAGCTGGTTATAGCGGCTACTACTTCTGAAAAAAACAACATTCTAACGGCAATGCTTGCTAAACGGCTGGGCGCTAAAAAAGCAATTGCGAGAGTCCAATCTGGGGAATACCTTTCTACCGAAAACAGGGCTGCTTTTACAGAACTGGGCATAGACTCTTTAATCTCCCCCAATGAATTAGCAGCTTTCGAGATTAACCGATTGTTAGATGAGTGTACCTTTACAGATATTTTTGAGTTTGAAGAGGGAAAAATAAAACTAGTGGGCGTTACTTTAAATGACCAGTCTACTATCATCAATATGCCAATCGAACAACTGGAGGTGCTCAATCAAGAGGAATCCATGATGCCAATCGCTGTACTTAGAGGGTATAAAACCATCATTCCCCGAGGAGATACGATCATGCGGCGAGGAGATCATGTCTATTTCATCGTAGAGCAGCATAAAATGGATCGCTTAGAACAAATAATTGATGCGCCTCAAATTAAAGTCAACCATGTCATGATCATTGGAGGCACCCATTTGGGACTCACCGCTGCCAAACGCCTCGAACAGGATTACAACGTTACTTTGATAGAAAAAAGTAAAAAACGTTGCCGAGAATTAGCCGAAGAATTGGACTCCACCTTAATCATTCACGGAGATAATTCCAATATAGAATTACTGGAATCTGAGGGCTTGAATGAAATGGATGCTTTTCTTGCTTTGACCAATAACTCTGAAACCAATATCATTGCTAGCCTTACGGCAAAAAACCATGGTGTTCATAAGACCATTGCCCAAGTTGAGAATAAAGAATACATCCATTTGTCTCAAAATATTGGTATAGATACCCTTATCAATCGAAAACTGATCGCTGCTAATAATATTTTCCGTTTTGTACGGAAGGGTCGAATAGAAGCGATCACTTCTCTGCATGGAGTCGATGCAGAGGTAATTGAATACGTAATTCATAAAACCAATCACTTAACTAAACATCCACTTCGAAAGTTACACTTACCTGAAACTTCGCTAATTGGTGGGGTAATTCGGGGTGAGAAAAGTATAATTCCTTCTGGTGACTTCCAATTAGAAAAAGGAGACAAAGTGATTGTTTTTGCTTTACCAGAAGCCATTACCAAGCTAGATAAGTTATTCCGATAAAATGGGTCGACAATTCGCAAAAATCAACTTCAAACCCGTGATGCGGGTCATTGGCGTCCTACAATTATTAGTCGGTGGCTTAATGTTATGTTGCCTGCCTTTCTCTTTTTATTATAAAAGTCAGGATGCCCATGCCTTATTGATTTCTGGTGGCCTGTGCCTAACGATTGGAACTATCCTTTGGGTCTTTACGCCAAAGGATGATTTGACTATTCGAAAAAAAGAAGGCTACTTAATTGTGGCGCTCGGTTGGCTATCGATGGTCCTGACCGGGGCCATTCCTTATTTGGTTAGCGGAGTGATAGGCCATCCTATTGATGCCTTATTTGAAACCGTCTCTGGGATGACTACTACCGGAGCTTCGATTTTAACCGACATCGAAGCGACACCCAAGGGAATTCTATTTTGGCGGAGCTTGACCCAATGGATTGGTGGCATGGGAATTATAGTCCTGACGGTAGCCATATTCCCCTTATTAGGAATTGGAGGCATCGAATTGTTCGTCGCCGAAGCACCTGGCCCTACATCTGATAAGCTACATCCACGCATTCAAGAAACGGCCAAAAGACTTTGGCTAATTTATGTATCCCTAACTGGCGTTTTAGCAGTGATACTCAGTCTAGCAGGTATGAGTTTTTATGATGCCATCAACCATGCTTTGACCACCATGGCTACAGGAGGCTTCTCTACCAAAAATGCCAGTATGGCTTACTTCTCTCAGCCGCTGATTCAGTACATCATCATCTTTTTTATGTTCTTGGCTGGTACCAATTATACGGTCATTTACTTTAGTTTAAGGCGAGAGTTTTCAAAAGTGCGAAAGAGCGAAGAGTTTTGGGCCTATGTCATTATTGTCACTTTCTTGACTGCTATTATCACACCTGCCGTTATTAATGCTACTAATCATTCTTTTGAGCAATCCTTTCGAGAAAGTCTTTTTCAGGTAGTCTCCTTAATCACAACAACTGGCTTCGTGTCAGCTGATTACAGTCAGTGGGGCGATGCCATATTGGTGGTCATTTTTGTTACTTTATTTCTAGGGGCCTGTGCGGGTTCGACCAGTGGAGGTATTAAATTAGTCCGACACTTAGTTTTCTTCAAGAATTCCATTCTAGAGTTTAAGCGGATTCTGCATCCACGGGCCATTGTTCCACTCAAACTCAATGGTAGCGTCGTAGCGCCAAGGATTATGACACACATCATTATTTTCTTACTGATCTACTTGGCCATTTTTGTCATTGGCTCCGTCATTGTCTCTGCGATGGGTCTGGACTTTAACACCGCGATTGGTGCAGTAGCGACTTCCTTAGGAAACGTTGGTCCGGGTATCGGGGGTGTAGGCCCAGTAGATAATTTTGCCTGGCTACCCTATTCGGTCAAGTTCTTTTTATCTTTTTTAATGCTGTTGGGTCGTTTGGAACTGTTTACTATTTTGGTGTTGTTTACGCCTTATTTTTGGAAAATGAATTAAGGCTAGAACTAAAAAAAATATAAATGCAATTTGATTCCTTAGATAAGTTTGGTGCCTTTTTCATCCAAAATTTGCTAGACAAAGGTTTGGAAAGTTTTTTTGCTTTAGCTAATAATCAATTGAATTCTCCTTCGACAGAAGAGATTAGAAATAATTATCAAAAATTCACACCCGATCAACAGGCCTTAATTGAAAAAATCGTCATCAAGGTATTGCTAAGTGCTAAGCATGACTTTTTATTTGCCTTACAAAAAAAATATGATTCAAAAAACGATATTCAATTCTTAATTGATGGTGTAGAAGTTGCTAAACTAAGTGATGGTCTACATGGAGAATTATTTTCAGAAGATGGTTGGATAAAACAGTTTAGTGCATATGCTGATTTGATTGATCTTTAGATCAGAACTGATTTTGGGGAGTAATAAGATATGTCGTCCCTTCAGGGCTAAATTTATTGGTCACTTTAGTTCGATAGGACACCTCCCATCGCTGAGATATTTCGTTGTTTCAGAGTTTTATAACACAAATTAGTAGAAACAGAATTTTCTGAATTTTAAAATTTCTAGAATTCGCTAAATTTGATGACTTTGCACGTTAAAATAGACTTACCTATATCTC
>CAXIDD010000381.1:0-5630 GCA_964021975.1 uncultured Saprospirales bacterium
AAATTGCATAACTGTTTATAAAACAAGACTTTATTAAAATTATATACACATGAAAAATGTATTTTATTTATTGTTTGCAAGCTTAATCGTCTTTTCTAGCTGCGGGAATAGCACCGAAAAGCAAGCGGATGATATGGCTGATTTTGTAGAAGATTCCGAATTTAAGGATGCCCATGATACGCCTAGAGCAGCCAATCTTACGGGGGAGGGAGCATTAATTGAAATCTCAGTTGCAGATGGAATAGCCGGTAATGCCTATGCGCTAATGGCTGATTCCAGTAGTAATAAATACCTGCTAGTCATTCACGAATGGTGGGGCCTAAATGATAACATTAAAGAGGAGGCAGAACGTCTTTTTAAAGCTTTAGATGGCGTTAATGTATTGGCTTTGGATCTATATGATGGCAAAGTTGCTACGGATCCTGATCAAGCTGGTGCTTTTATGCAAGCGGTTAAAGAAGAGCGCGCTAAAGCAATCGTGGAAGGTGCTTTGAGTATGGCAGGACCTGAAGCGGAAATTGCAAGTATTGGTTGGTGCTTTGGAGGTGGTTGGTCTTTGAAGACTTCTGTTATGGCCGAAGCACGCGGAGTAGCCTGTGTGATGTACTATGGAATGCCCTTACAAAAAGCGGACGAGCTGGCACCACTACAAGCGCCTATCTTAGGCGTTTTTGCTGAAAAAGATGGCTGGATCACACCAGAAGTAGCCGATAATTTTGAAAACCTAGCCAAAGCTACTGGCAAGTCGATTGAAATTCATCAATTTGATGCCGATCATGCTTTTGCTAATCCTTCAAATCCAGCTTATAATGAAGCAGCTGCACAAAAAGCAAATGCTTTAGCTCTGAATTTTTTAAAGGAAAATCTTTAGGAGCAGTTTATACTGCTAAGTAGGGCCCAAAATAGTGATCATTTATGATCGAACAGATTATTTCATTAGACGAGGTGCGGCGGAGCCTAATAGCCTAGCTATTAAGGCGAGTACGCAACAAATTCGAAGTGCTAAATTCAAACAGCTTCTTAGAACAATGATTTTGGGTAGTGCATCAAATGTAAGGCTTTGATTCAAGTTTAATAACAACCAATTGCAAGCAATTCCCTGCGCTCACCCTTGCCCTAAAGGGAATCCGCGCGCTTGGCTTCCTTTAGGATTGAGGTGCGGGCAGGCAAAGCAGCCTTACATTATTAGCACTACCTGATTTTGTTGTTCTGGCAGTGTATTTAGTGTTAGTTATTTTGATTATTGCGATCGCTCTCTTTCTGCTTTTTACCGAAAAGCTTATCACTCCAGAACTTCTTTAAATCTTCTCGTTTGTCATCTCGCTTGTTGAGGCGTTCATTATAACGACGCATGCGTTGGATGTAATCTTCCTGGG
Organism: uncultured Saprospirales bacterium; assembly: GCA_964021975.1. Classification (GTDB taxonomy): domain Bacteria; phylum Bacteroidota; class Bacteroidia; order Chitinophagales; family Saprospiraceae; genus DATFKA01. Next base: position 1,377 of record CAXIDD010000381.1, read on the forward strand.
ATTCATTATCACGTCGGCGTTTGAGTTGGATGGGAATTTGATTATCTTCTCGGTTGAGTTCTCTGTAGAGTTGGTCAAAAAAACCTGGATTATCCAGATAGTCTTCTAGTAGCTCATCTCGGAGTGGAATCTCTTCTAAAAAATGAGGGCAGTCGAGCATGAAGGCCAAACTATCTACCATTGGGGGAAACTGAGCGGTTCGCCATTTTCTATACTGCCGGTCTTTGTACGCTTTCTGTAAAAAAGTGCCCGCAATTGGCAGGGCGGTGTTACCTCCCTGGCCACGATAAAGCGTACGGAAATGTACACTCGGAAGTTCTGCGCCTACCCAAACACCTACAGCTAGATTGGGTGTGAAACCCATAAACCAACCATCTGATTGATCTTGAGTGGTCCCTGTTTTACCTGCAATTTTACTATTGATACCATAGCGATAACGCAGTTTACGAGCCGTACCACTGTCTACCACCGTTTGGAGCATATTGACCATTAAAGCATTGGTTTCTGGACTGATTACTTGTTTGAAAGTAGCTGGCTCTGGTTTGGGGTATTTATAAATTAATTTGCCTTGACTGTCCTCGATGCGATCCAGAAAGTGCAATTCTGGCTTTCTACCTTCATTCGCGAAAGTGCCATAGACCTGGATCATCTCAAGCAGAGAAGCATCCATAGTGCCCAGACTTATGGCAGGCCCTTCTGGTAGCTCGTTAGCTATTCCCAGGTCATTGGCCAGCGTACGGACTTTGTCTACTCCTGTATCAAGAATCAACTGTACACTTACCGTATTAACTGATTTACTCAAGGCACCCGGCATAGAATAATAACCACCGTACTTACCATCTGAGTTTCGAGGCGACCAATTCTCATATTCGGGATAAGTCGCTCTTTTATTTTCAAAAAAATCACAAGGATACTGCGCATCTTCTAAAGCACAAGTATACACAATGGGTTTAAAAGTAGAACCTACTTGCCGCCGAGCTTTAACATGATCATACTGAAAGTAGCCATGATTAATACCACCAACCCATGCTTTGATTGCTCCCGTTTGCGGCTCGATAGCAATCATACCGGTTTGTAGCAGGGACAAATAATGCTTGATGGAGTCCATGGGCGTCCACTCTGTAACACGTGTGGTGTCCCAGGTAAATAAATCCATGGGGATAGCTTGGTCAAAGTTAGCCAATATGGCTTCTTCAGAATACCCAGCAGCTTTCAGTCTTTGGTATCGTTGAGAATTTTTAAGGGCATATTGGAGCGTTTCGGATTTAATTTTATTATTTCTACCCTGCCAGTCTTTTTGAAAATTGGCTTGATTTTGGGGCATCACTTCGGAGACAGCTTCTTCGGCGTACTTTTGTAAAGTAGCATCAATGCTGGTGTGAATCTTTAAACCATCCGTTTGCAGGTTGTAGAAACTACCATCCGGTTTACGTATTTGTTCTAATACCGTCTCAATTTCAGTTTGTATATGATCCCGAAAGTAAGTCGCTAGTCCTTGGTTACGCCCTTCTTTCACATAAGTGGTTTCTAAGGGTAGCTGACTCAGGGAATCACAAGCTGCCTGACTCAAAAAGTTGTACTTGACCATCCTGTTAAGGACTGTATTTCTCCGTTCTTTAGATCGTTCTGGATTAGAAATTGGATTATAGAGCGTATTTCCTTTTAACATGCCTACTAACACCGCAGCTTCTTGAGTTCTAAGTTGGTCTAGCGGTTGATTAAAAAAACGTTTGGCAGCAACTTTGACACCAAAAACATCTCTTTCGCCAAAAGGAACGGTATTCAGGTAAAGTTCCATGATCTCCGCTTTGGAATAAACGGTTTCGATCCGGGTGGCTAGAATCATTTCTCGGATCTTATTGACAGGAATAGTAAAAATGCCGTGATTTTGGCGGGCGTATATATTTTTAATAAGTTGTTGAGAGATTGTACTACCTCCACCGCTATCTAGATCCCCCATTAAGACGGTCCGTATGGCTACCCGTAAGAGTGCCCTGGTATCAATACCTCGGTGGCGGTAAAAGCGAGCATCTTCGGTCGCAACGAGTGCATTGATCAAAAAATAGGGGATTTCATCCAAAGCGGCATTAGTTCGGTTTTGGGCATAATATTTACCAAGTAATACCCCATTGGAGGCATAGATTTCTGAGGCAGTCGCATTGCGAATCTCACTTAAATCAGCTTTGTTGGGTAATTTACCGAAAGCACCAAAATAAACGGAGCAAAAGAGGATGAAGAATAAAGCGAATAATCCGCATCCAGCTATCAGCGCAATTTTAATGGACTGTGACCAGGAAGGGCGATTTTCCCAGAGGTAGCGCATTTTGGTAATGCACCAGGCCTGGTAGGCAGGCCAGTCCTGAGGGAACGATTTTATTTTTTGAAGGATGTTCTTATAATTCAGTCGCATGCATTCCTTTACTTAGATGTCGGGTCTGATTCTTAGGATTACAAAAGTAGCTAAAAAACAAATCTTACCAGACACTTTAACATAGTGGTCATTTAAGCTTAGCCCTTGGTAATCGACATCTGTTGAGTTAAAACAACCAATTCATTCATCATCATCGCAGTTGCGCCCCAAATGACTTTATTTTCTACATTAAAATGAGGTACATCTTTTAAGGTTAAGTTCCCAGGTAGATGAATGGCTTTTTGAGCAATATTCTCCTTATTGAGAAAAGTCTTGAATGGGGTCTCCAGGATATCCGCTACTTCACTAGCTTCCGGTGAAAAACTAGGTGTATAATCTATAAAACCAACGTAAGGATGGACTAAAAAATTACTTACAGGAATATAGAGTTTCGATAAAGCTCCCAGGATTTGCACGTCCTTTTGGGTGATGCCAATTTCTTCTTCTGCTTCTCGTAACGCCGTGTTCGCTAAGTTTTGGTCACTTACTTCAAAGCGTCCACCTGGGAAGCTGATCTGACCACTGTGTCTGTCTTTGTGATTGCTGACGCGCTCAATAAAAACGAGGTGCCAATCTTCTGATTTTGGATAAAGTAAGGCTAAAACACCTGCTTGTTTGGCATCATCAGGATGTCCGTATAGGCCCTTACGACTACCGTGCGCCATTTGGTATTGTGCATCCGGACCCGGAAGTGGTTCAGATAGTCGGCCTTCTAATTGTTTGATAAATTCTTCCATACCTATAAGCAACAAAGTGCTTAAGCTGAAAGTTTAGCATAGGCTATGGCTAAAAGCAAGTTCGCTAAAATTACGGATAGAATTACTTTTCAAGCAGCTCTATCCATAAAAGTAGTTTACTCGTTATTGGCTTGCTTGATGTAAATTTCCAAGGCCATCGTCATGGATGGTGCTTGTGGTGCTGGTGCTTTGATGTCCACTCTTAATCCACGGTCTACAACGGCTTTAGTAGTGGTGTTACCAAAGACTGCAATCCGGGTTTCGTCTTGTTCAAACGTTGGGAAGTTTTCATACAAAGAAGAAATACCAAGCGGACTAAAGAAAACCAGGATGTCGTATTTTACATCACTCAGATCCGATAAATCGGAAGCGACGGTCTGATACATCACGGAATCTTGCCAATCCAGGTTCATTTCTTGGAGAAAGGAGACGATGTGTTTTGCTCCCAGATTAGAGCAAGGCAACAAGAACTTTTCTCCTTTATGTTTTTTAAAGGAAGCGCTCAAGTCAGCGATTTTTCTTTTCCCTACAAAAACTTTCCTTTTGCGGTAAACGATGAACTTTTGCAAGTAATTCGCTACAGCTTCTGAAAGGCAGAAATACTTGGTATCCTGATGCATTTTGATGCGCATCTCTTCACAAATGCGGAAGAAATGATCAATTGCATTTTTACTGGAAAAAATGATTGCAGTAAATTCATCCGGACGTATCTTTTGTTTACGAAATTCTTTCGCAGACACCTCTTCCACGTGAATAAATGGCCGCCAATCAATTTGAAGGCCATATTTTTTCTCCAACTCGTAGTAAGGAGACCTTTCTGGTTTAGGTTGAGATACAAGGATGGATTTAACTGGTTTATAGGATCTTGCTTGTCCGTTTGCTGCCATTAAATCTAAGTTTTTTTCGCTCTGCTAGAAGCCCCACTAATAATCATAACTGATTTAAAATCAACCGCACTATTATTAAGACTGGTGCGATTTCGACGGTGCAAATATACAACAAAAAGTGAAATCTGTGAAATGCTAAAAACTTATTAGCAATCAAAAGAGCTCTCAAGGACCTGAAAAGGTAAGTTAGAAGGAATAATCCAAGGACAATGTAAAGTAC
>CAXIDD010000382.1:0-5628 GCA_964021975.1 uncultured Saprospirales bacterium
AAAAAGATTGGAAGAAAATAAAAGTAGAAAGGTGGTGAATTTCAAAATGTGTTGTCCTTGTTGCATAGTTGGTTATTATCGAAAAGATAGTACTAGTAAGTATTAGACTACGTTAAGTACCAGAAGTTTCCCTTAAGCGTATCTTTAAAATTGTACACTTAAATGAAATTGATAAGAGGGAATTTAAACCTCTTTTTATTGCAAAGAGGCTTCATCTAAGGATTTGTACTCATTTTTAGGGCTAAGAAGTCATTTCAAGAGATCATTAGTCTGTTTTTTCATAATCATAAACCACTTGTACAAAACTATTCGCGTAAGTTTGCGAATGTTTTAAAACCCATTTACTACTTAGTTCCTCTCCACTAAACAAAGGGATGCCTTTCCCCAAGATAACTGGGATAATGGTCAGAATAAGCTGGTCAATCAAGCCTGCTTTCAACAAGAGGCCATTGATTTGTGCGCCTCCAATTAGCCAAATATCTTTATGGGCTTCTGCCTTAACTCTGGGCACAAAGTCAAGAACTTTTTCCTTTGCGAACTGCACGTAAGCGGTATCTTTGGTGTCCTTAAACCTAGAGAAAACGTAATTCTTAGTCTCAGGATAAGGGAAAGGGATGTCCATATTTAAGATTTCCCTATAGGTGTTATTCCCCATTAAAGTAGTGCCGACCCCCTCATAGAATGCTTTATAACCAAAATCCTCCCCTTCGATATGAAAAGCGGGATCATGAAGCCAATCTACGGAGCCATCCGGTTTGGCAATAAATCCATCAAGGCTGAGTGCACTGTAAAGTATAATTTTACCCATTTTTAAAATTTCAGGTGTTGTGAATTATATGGAAGAAGCGTGATTTTACAAAAAAAGTCATTCTCGCAGAATACTCCAAGAGAATGACTTTTTATAAAAAACCTATAGCAGAAATTAAGCGCTAAGCACTTAAAATTTTATGATCTAAATTCCCCATTCCCAATCGGTAAAGCAGAACAAAGTGGCTTTTCACCGCAGCAAAAAAGGTTTTATGCTGGTGGTAAGGTAAATTAAATTCTTGAGCTGTTTCTTTCACAATTTTTGATATTTTCCGGTAGTGTACGTGACAGATATTCGGAAATAAATGATGCTCTATTTGATAATTTAAGCCTCCAACAAACCAAGAAAAGAATGTACTTCCGTTAGCAAAATTAGCGGTAGTTCTTAATTGATGGATAGCCCAACTATTTTCTACACTTCCATCATCGCTAGCAGAGATAAAGGCAGTTTCTTCAATAACGTGTGCCGGCTGAAAAATCAAGGCTAAAAACAAACCACAAATAAAATGCATCAATAGGAAGAACAATACCGTTTGCCACCAAGCTATTGGTAAGACAATCATCGGCAAAAATAAAGTTAAGGCTAAATACCAAAGCTTATGAAAAACAACCTCTGTCATAGCCGTCGCAAAAGTACGACCTTGACCTTCTAATAATTGCTTTTTATTATAACGAACAACACCAATAAAGTCCTTTCCAAAGGTCCAGAACAAAGTCATAATACCATAAAATAATGGTGCATACAAAAATTGTAATTTGAATATATTTTTATGCTCTTGGTGAGGAGATAGACGCATTACCGCATTTTCTAAGTCCTCATCGTGCCCATCTACATTAGTGTAAGAATGGTGCAATACATTGTGTTGGATGCGCCAGTTTACATGATAACCGCCTAAGAAATTGATCACAAATCCAATTATTTGGTTGACTCTTTTATTTTGAGAATAAGCCCCATGATTGGCATCGTGCATCACAGAAAGTCCAATTCCTGACATTCCTAATCCCATCAACACCCACATTAGAGCAATCATCCACATATTAGTTACCACACCTGAAATCAATAGGATCAGGGGCGTAAAATATAAGAATAACATGAAGACCGTTTTGACCTTCATTTTCAGATTAGCGTGTTTAGAAATATTATTTTCCTGGAAATAAGTATTGACTCTTTTCCTGAGCTCTCTCACGAACTCTGGTTGGTCTTTTCTATTAAATTTAACAGATGGTACAGACATATAATTAAGATTAAAAATGGTTAAGTTCTATAGTAGTTATAAATGCAGCAAGGTACAAAACTAAGCATGTTCAATGAGAATATGGAACATAAAACGGCTATATTTTTGTCATATTATTCGGGTCTTACAAAACCCACCTACCATTTAAAAGTATAAAAACCAAAATTTACAATTGGTTTTGCGTCTTTGATTTACTTTCTCCATGGAAGTTCCTCGCTGCTATTAGGTTTAAAACGAGGCATTGTATTTCCAGTTTCTACCGCTTTGGCTCTTTTCTTTTGAAAATCTTCCCAACTTTCATTGGGATTGCGGTACCATTCATGAGGCTCATGTGATTTGGATATGATCGCTTCAATTTGGGCCACCACTTGCGGCTGTGTCTCCGCAACATTTTCTTCCATATAGGAGTCTTTAATAATCCGATACAACTCTAATTTTTCTTGTGGGGATTTACGATATGCTTTCCAAGGGCCCATTCGTACCGCTTGTTCCGGCCCTTTTGAAAAATATAAATATTCATGAGATTGAAAATCCTCTGGTCGACCTTCCAGTAAAGGGAGCAAACTTTTACCATCAATGGTATAATCAAGCCCTTGATGTCCAGCCAACTCTAGAGCTGTTGGGAAAAAATCAGGTAGCCAAACGGGCTCTTCATAAACTGCTGCTTGGTATTTCGCAGGCCAACTGACAAAAAAGGGCACTCGAATTCCACCTTCTAAAACTGAGAATTTTCCTCCTTTAAATGGTCCTTTATTTTTAAGCCATGGATCATCCGGCCAATCTGGGCCATTCCCACGTTCGGTATAACCACACATCGAATAACCATTGTCTGAAGCGAAAAAAATAATGGTATTATCATATAAATCTTCTGCTTTCAGTTTGGTGACCAAATCTCCTACAAAATGATCTAATTGCAGCACCATCGCAGCCCATTCTCTTGTGACTTGTTCTACGCTATCTGGCCCAATCATTGGCCCTAATTCATCCACTATGACTGGACCATGCGGTAATTGGGGTGCAAAATAAAGGAAGAAAGGATCTCCTGTTTGAGTGGGATTATTTTGATCCAAAAATTTAAATGTCGCCGCTTCAATGGCATTTTGAGAATAGGTATAATCATAAGGATCGGCCAATTCCTCTATATATAGTTTACCTTGATCATCATAGGTGTTTTGTGCTTTATTACCCCGATAATCATATCTTCGTTTCATATCAAAGCCATCATTTTCAGGATAGAAAATCCGCTGATCATTCTCCCAGAGATAATAAGGGATGAAGGTATGTGCACGGCCTTGGTCATAATAACCAAAAGAATAATCAAATCCTTGCTGATAAGGTACTCCTGGAGTACCTGGCAAACCAATACCCCATTTACCGGTAAATCCAGTTCTATATCCAACCGTTTTTAAGTGTTCTGCTATGGTTTGATCTGCTGGGTACAAATGATCTTGTCCGCGTGCGCTTGAATTCATCCGTATTGGACCATGCCCAGTATGCAATCCGGTCATTAAGCAACCTCTTGAAGGCGCGCACTCCGGGGCAGCAGCATAAGCTTGATTAAATCGAATCCCCGTAGCCGCCAGCGCATCCAAATTAGGGGTTTCATACCGTTTTTGCCCATAACAACTTAAATCTCGATAACTCATGTCATCTGCTAGAATAAAGATGATATTTGGTGGTCCTTCTTTTTCTGGATTTGTTTTTGAACCATTGCAAGCGGTCAAAAAGAAGCAAGCAATAATAAACCAACCGAATTTCTTTGTTTTAGCCATATAGCAAGGTATTGAATTAGCGAGGTAATTAGATATTGAGTTAACAGCATTAATTTACAATTAAAAAATGGCATCAAATTAAAGTCTATAAAAACAAATCGGGGCTCTACACAAAGTAGAGCCCCAATTTCCAAAAGTAGTTATAATGTGCTAAAAGTCTATTCTTTATGCTTGCAAGTGGTAAGCGGAATCTGCTTTACCTTCTAAGGTAGAAGATTGACCAGATAAATAGCTATCTAGTGCTTTAGCAGCCTCTCGGCCTTCAGAAATAGCCCAGACCACTAGAGACTGTCCTCGGCGCATATCTCCAGCAACAAAAACGTTATTCACGCTGGTTTGATATTGATCTGCTTTGACATTTCCTCGTGCATCTAAGTCTACACCTAATTGTTCTAGTAGCCCCGCTTTCTGAGGGTGTAAAAAGCCGATTGCCAATAAGGCTAATTCGCAAGGAATCACTTGGGTTGTATCCGGTTTTTCCTGGAATCCGTATCGACCAGTTTCCTCATTTTTAGACCATTCAATCTCAACGAGTTCGAGTGCTTTTAATTGACCTTGCTCGTCTCCTATGAAACGTTTGGTTAGAATGGACCATTCCCGATCGCAACCCTCTTCGTGAGAACTACTCGTACGGAGTATCATTGGCCAATTGGGCCAGCTCAGCGGATCACGTTCTTTTGGTGGCTTGGTCAACAACTCGATCTGTGTGATGGATTTAGCCCTATGACGATTGGAAGTACCTACACAATCTGAGCCCGTGTCTCCTCCGCCTATAACCACTACGTTTTTATCCGTTGCCCAAATAGCCTCAGATTCTGGGACAGTTTCCCCGGCTACTCGTCTATTTTGTTGTTCTAGGAATTCCATTGCAAAATGTACCCCTTGCAAATCCCGTCCTTCAATTTCTAAGTTTCTTGGGATAGTAGAGCCGCCACTAAGTAGGATCGCATCAAAATCTTTGTTCAAAGAAGCCACCGAAACGTTCACCCCTACATTAGCTCCAGTCTGGAAAGTGATTCCTTCTTTTTCCATTAAAGCAACCCGACGTTCAATCACCCACTTTTCAAGCTTAAAATCTGGAATACCATAACGTAGAAGCCCTCCGATACGATCATTTCGCTCAAAGACCGTTACTTGGTGTCCTGCTTTATTCAGTTGGGCCGCCGCTGCTAAGCCAGCCGGACCGGATCCTACAACGGCTACTTTTTTTCCACTTCGTTTGGTAGGCTCCTGTGCTTGAATGTAGCCTTTTTCAAAAGCAGTTTCAGCTATGCTTTTTTCGATGTGCTCGATAGCTACTGGCGGTTGATTGATGCCTAAAACGCAAGCACTCTCACAAGGTGCCGGGCAAATACGACCTGTAAATTCTGGAAAATTATTGGTTGCGCTCAATATCTCGAAAGCCTCTTTCCAATCTTCTCTATAAACAGCATCATTAAATTCAGGAATGATATTGCCCAGTGGGCAACCATTGTGACAAAAAGGTACGCCACAGTCCATACAACGCGCAGCTTGATTGAGTGTCTTTTCTTCTGCAAAAGGTTCGTAAATTTCTTTATAATCTCCCGTCCGCTGTTTTGCATCTCGAGTGCTTGGTAACTCCCGTGTATATTTTAGAAATCCTTTTGGATCTGCCATTTTATTATTTTTTTAAATCTCTTAATAACTTTCTGAAGTTTAATACTTCAGAAATTACTTCAAATAGCTTTTTAGGATGCAACCGCTAAAACGGCTTTTACATTTAATTGAAACTTTTCTTGCTTTTGCTCCAAAACAGCTTTAAAGTCCCTTGGCATCACTTTGGTAAACTGGTG